>CAZBIG010000006.1:0-25045 GCA_964491865.1 uncultured Neomegalonema sp.
GGCCAAGGCGCCGCTCGCGGCCCTGGCCCCGCCGGCGGCCGCCGGCGCCCGCGTGTTCGCGCTGGTCGACGACGCGCTCGACGCCGGCGCGGCGGCCCTGCGCTGGACGCTGGGCGCCTACACCTTTCCCCGATACGCCGCGGCGCGCTCGCTGCCGCGCCTGCGCCCCGCCACCGAAGCGGCGCGCGCGCAGGCGCTGGCGACCGCGGTCGGCGTCTATTTTGCGCGCGACCTGGTCAACACGCCGACCTCCGACCTTGGGCCCGACGCGCTCGAAGCGGCGGCGCGCGCGCTCGCCGAGCGCCATCGCGGCACGGCGCAGACGGTCGCGGGCGACGATTTGCTGGCCCAGAATTTTCCCATGATCCACGCGGTCGGTCGGGCGTCGGCCGAGGCGCCGCGTCTGGTGGATTTGCGCTTCGGCGCCGAGGATCTGCCGAAGGTGACGCTGGTCGGCAAGGGCGTCTGCTTCGACACCGGGGGCCTCGACATCAAGCCGCCGCGCGCGATGCGCCTGATGAAAAAAGACATGGGCGGGGCCGCGACCGCGCTGGGCTTGGCGGACATGGTGCTGCGCCATCGGCTGCCGGTCCGGCTGCGGGTGTTGATCCCCGCTGTCGAGAACAGCGTGTCGGCCGACAGCTTCCGACCCGGCGACGTCCTGAAAAGCCGTAAGGGCCTGACTGTCGAAGTGGGCGACACCGACGCTGAGGGGCGGCTGATCTTGGCGGACGCGCTGGTCGAGGCCGACGCCGAAGCGCCGGATCTGCTGATCGATCTCGCCACGCTGACCGGGGCCGCGCGGGTCGCGGTGGGTCCGGATCTCGCGCCCTATTTCACCGATGACGACGCGCTGGCCGCCGCGTTCGAAAGCGCGGCGCGCGCGTCGGGCGATCCGGTTTGGCGTCTGCCGCTCTGGGCCCCGTACGAAGCGGATTTGGCGTCGAAGATCGCCGATATCGGCAGCGTGTCGACCACCGGTTTCGCAGGCTCCGTCACCGCGGCGCTGTTCCTGAAGCGCTTCGTCGAGCAGGCCGGCGCCTGGATGCATCTCGACCTGTACGCCTGGAGCCCGAAGGGGCGCCCGGGCCAGCCCGAGGGCGGGGCCTGCCAAGCCGCGCAAGCGCTTCTCAGCCTGCTGCGCGCGCGCTTCGGCGACGCCTCGTGAGCGCGGAGGGCGACGCGCCGGCCGCGTCGGCCGAGGCCGCGGCGCTCGATCCGCGCCTGAACGCCTTTCGGCCCGATCTGGCCGACGCGCGGTTGGCCGGCCAGGTCTCCGCCGCGGCCTTCGTCGAGGGGCGCGACGCCGAAACCGTGGCCGCGCTGGCGCCCCTTCGCGCCGCGCCCGACAGCGCGCGGAGCGTCACCGCCACCCTTCTTCTGGGCGAACCCGTGTGGGAGTTCGAGCGGCGCGACGGTTGGGCCTGGGTGCAATCCCAGGACGACGGCTATGTCGGCTATGCGCCGGCCGCCGCGATCGGCGCGTCGGGCGGCTGGCCGACGCACCGGGTTCTCGCGCCGCGCACGCATCTCTATCCGGCGCCGGATCTGAAGCGCCCGCCGGTCGGGTGGGCGCCAATGGCCGCGAAGCTTCGGCTCGATCCGGCCGCGACCGAGACCGCTCGGTTCCGCCGGCTTGCCGGGGACGCCGAGCGCTGGGTCTACGCCGCCCATCTCGCGGCGCTCGACCGGCCCGCCTCGGACTGGGTCGCCCAGGCCGAGGCTTTTCTCGGCGTCCCCTATCTTTGGGGCGGAGACAGCGCCGACGGCGTCGATTGCTCGGGCCTGATCCAGACCGCCCTCGCCTGCCGCGGGGTCGCCTGCCCGCGCGACAGCGATCTTCAAGAGCGCGCGCTCGGCGACGCCGTCGACCCCGACGGCGCCCTGCGGCGGGGCGATCTGGTGTTCTGGAAGGGCCATGTCGGCGTCATGCGCAACGACCGAGACCTGCTGCACGCCAACGCCTGGGCGATGGCGGTCGCGTCCGAGCCGCTCGCAACGGCGCGGTCGCGGATCGAGGCCCAGGGCGGCGGGCCGGTCACCTGCGCGCGGCGTCTCTGACCCGCGGCGCGCGGGCGGCGGACGGGCGGCCGGAGCGCGCGCGATCCGGCCAGGGCGTCTCGATCACCGCGCCGAGTTCGGGTAAGACCATGGGAAGGCGTCGCAAGCTGGCGCGCGCGAGTCGGAGGCGGATCATGCGCTGGATGATTGGGAGCGGCATGGCGACGGCGTTCGCCCTTTGGGTCGTCGCAGCCATGGCGCAAGAAAAAACCGCGGCGGACTTCTCGGCCTGGGTGCGGACCTTCAAAGCCGAAGCCGTCGCCGAGGGCTTCTCGCCCGAATTGCTCGACCAGGCCTTTGACGGCGTTTCCTTGAACGCGACCGTGCTTGAGCGCGACGGCCGGCAGTTCGAATTCGTCACGCCGCCGGGCGACTATCTTGAGCGGCTGGTCTCGGACGCGCGCGTCGCGGCCGGGATCGAGGCGCGTCAGCGCGCCGCCGGCGCGCTCGCTCGGATCGAGGAGCGCTATCAAGTGCCCGCGAGCGTGGTCGCGGCGATCTGGGGCGTCGAGAGCAATTACGGCGACAACCGAGGCGACTTCTCGGTGGTCGAGTCCTACGCCACCCTGGCCTTCGACGGACGCCGCGGCGACTGGGCGCGCGCGCAGCTCTCGACCGCCCTCGGGATCTTGAAGTCCGGCGATGCGGAGCCCGAGACGCTGAAAGGCTCTTGGGCGGGGGCGATGGGGCACACCCAGTTCATTCCGTCGAGCTATGAGCGGCTGGCCGTCGATTTCGACGGCGACGGCAAGCGCGACATCTGGTCGGAGGATCCGACCGACGCGCTGGCCTCGACCGCCAATTATCTGGCGCAGCGCGGCTGGACGCCGGGCGAACCCTGGGGCCTGCACGTCAAGGCGCCGCGCGAGTTCGACTACGGGCGCGCCGCCGCCAAGCGCCGCAGCACCGACGAATGGGCCGAGCTGGGCGTGACCATGGCCAACGGGGATCCGCTGCCGACCGGGCTGACCGAAGCGGAGCTGTTCCTGCCGGCGGGCGCGCGCGGGCCGCAGCTGCTGCTGCTGAACAATTTCCGCGTGATCCTGACCTACAACAACTCCTCCAACTACGCGCTGGCGGTGTCGCTGTTGGCCGAACGCCTGGACGGCAAGCCGCCCCGCCTGTTCTCGTGGCCGACCGATGATCGTCCGCTGACGATTTCCGAGCGCAAAGAGCTGCAAGAGACCTTGACCGAACTCGGCTACGACGCGGGGAGCGTCGACGGCATCTTGGGCCCGAAATCCCGCGCCGCGATCCGCCAGTTCCAGTCGAGCCGGTCGATGGTGGCCGACGCCTACCCGTCGGAGAAGCTGCTCGACCTGGTGCGCCGGGCCAAAGCCGCCAAAGACGCGCCGATTTTGGTGGTGCGCAGCGGGCCTGCCGAAGAGGGCGACATTCGCGAGATGCAGGCGCTTTTGACCAGCCTCGGCTACGACACGCGGGGCGTCGACGGGCGGCTCGGGCCGCGCACGAAGTTGGCGATTTCAAACTTTCGCCGCGACCAGGGGCTGCCGGCGTCGAACGAGCCGACCATCGAGCTCTTGAACGCGCTGCGCGATGCGGTGCGCCGCGGCGGCTGACCGCGCGGTGGAATTCGGGGGGACTGTCGAGTGGCCAGCGAGCTGACGAACGCGTATCAGCCGGAGTCCGGCGAAAACGCGCTGTTCCGCCTGACCGAGGGCGGCGAAGACCTGAAGGTTCGGGTCGAAGACGATGATTTTTGGCTCACGCAGAGCCAGATCAGCCAGCTTTTCCAGGTGCACGCCAGCACCGTCAGCGAGCATTTGCGGAACATCTACGCCGCAGGCGAGCTGGATAAAGACGCGACCAGCCGTCAGATCCGGCTGATCCGACAAGAAGGCGCGCGCACGGTCGCGCGGCCGCTTAACCACTACAATCTCGACGCCATCCTGTCGGTCGGCTACCGCGTCAGCTCGAAGCGCGGGGCTCAATTTCGCCGATGGGCCACCGATCGGCTGAAAGAGCGGTTGGAAGCCGACGCGGACCAACGCCGGAAGGTCGAGTTGGGCGGCATCGCCGAGATCACGGGCGCGATCCGACTGGCTAAAGAGGCGCTGGCCAATCAAACGCCGGACATCGAGGCGGCCGCCGGCGTCCTGCAGATCATCGAGCGCTACGCCACCGCCTTCACCTTGCTGTTGCAGTATGACGAGGGGCGCCTGCCCGACCCGCCGGCCGCGCCGTCGGAGAATATGGCGTCCCTGCCGCTCGACGACGCCCGCGCCTGCATCCGTCAATTGAAAGCCAGCCTGCGTGAACGCGGCGAGGACACCGATCTGCTCGGTCAAGAGCGCGGGGAAGGCCTTGCAGGCATTCTCGAGCAAATCGAACAGACCGTTTTCGGCGAACCCGCCTATCCGAGTATTGAGCTTCGCGCTGTCAACCTTTTGTACTTCATTATCAAAAACCACCCATTTTCGGATGGCAACAAGAGGATCGGCAGTTTCTTGTTTGTCGAGTATCTGCGGCGAAACAATCGGCTGACGCGCGCCGACGGCAGCCCGCAGATCGACGACAACGCTTTGGTCGCGCTGGCCCTGTTGATCGCCGAGAGCGACCCGGCGCAGCGCGAGATGATCCTGCGTCTCGCCCTCGGGCTGCTCGAGACCCGGGGCGCGGCGGAACGGCCGGCCGCCCAAGCGGCCGCCTGAGGCCGTCGGCCAGGCGCGCGCCTGACGACCAGGGTTATCGCCGTGTCGACCGACGAATGCGCTCTGCTTTAACCTTTTCGCAATCTCTCCGGCCGCATTGTTAACACGCGCCCGGGATGCGCGCACAGGAGGGAGCGGAGATGATCATTTCGACTTGGGGCCGAAACGCTTTTCTAGCGGGCGTGTGGCTCTGCGCGGTCGGCGTGGCTCTCTGGTCGCTTCCGCACTGACTCTGTCGGTCGGCGGCCGGGCGGGGGCGCCCGGTCGCTGACCGTCGGTTCCCTCCCCGCCACAGGCGTCGCCGCGCCGCGCCGACGCGCCACAGGTCGCAATCGCGCCTGGCGGCGTCGCGCCTCTTGGCCCGCTCCGCTTCCGACCTCGCCAGTCTGGCGTTTAACTCAGACGGCGGACGGCGGGTCCGCGAGCGGGAGCTGGCTCATGAAAACGCATGCGCGCGTGGCGGTCATCGGCGGCGGCGCCGTCGGCGCCTCGATCCTCTATCATTTGGCGAAGGCCGGTTGGACCGACGTGGTCATGCTGGAGCGTGACGAGTTGACCAGCGGCAGCACCTGGCACGCCGCGGGTCTGCTGCCGTACTTCAACATGAGCTACGCGGTGAGCCACATCCATGACTACTCGATCCGCACCTACGAAGACCTCGAGGCGGAGACCGGCCTGTCCGTCGGCTTCAAGCGCGTCGGGAACCTGCGCATGGCGCAGACCAAAGAGCGCATGGACGAGTACATGCTCTACGCGTCGACCGCCGAGACCGTCGGCGTGCCCTATGAATGGCTGACGCCCGATCAGATCAAAGAGCGCTACCCCCTGGTGCGCACCGACGACCTGGTCGGCGCGATTTTCCACCCCACCGACGGGTATGTGAACCCCGCCGACCTCACCATGGCCTACGCCAATGCCTGTCGCGCTCGCGGCGCCGAGATCTATCGCAAATGCCAGGTCGACGGGTTCGCCCGCACGCCGGGCGGCGACTGGATCGTGCAAGGCCGCAAGATGGTCGAGCAGGGCAATCGGCTGGTCCCGGGGGACGAAACCTTCGAATTAACCGCCGAGATCGTCGTCACCGCGACCGGAAACCACGCCCAGCGCACCGCCGCCATGGTGGGGACCTACATCCCGGCGATCCCGGTCGAGCATCAGTACATCGTCACCGACGTCGATCCCGCGCTGAAGGCCTGGCGCGAGACCCATGGCGAGCACCCGGTTCTGCGCGACGCCGACGCCAAATGGTATGTGCGCGAAGAACGCGGCGGCTGGATCCTCGGCCCGTATGAGAGAGGCGCGCCGGCCTGGGCGACGTTCGGCGTGCCCGAGAGCTTCCGGGCCGATTTGCTGCAACTGGATCTCGACCGGATCGAAGAAGAGTACGCGTCCTTCATTCACCGCATCCCGTCGTCGGAAGAAGTGGGCCTGAAAGACGATTATAACGGACCGATCTGCTACACGCCTGACGGCAATCCGTTGGTCGGCCCGGCCCCTGGAATCGAGAATTTCTATTTCGCCGAGGGGTTCAGTTTCGGCATTACCGCGGCCGGCGGCACAGGGTACTACCTCGCCCAGTTGCTGACCCAGGGCGAGGCTGAGATCGACATGTGGTCGCTCGATCCGCGCCGGTTCGGCGGCTGGATCACGCGCCAATACGCGGTGTCGAAGAACGAGGAAGCCTACGAGCACGTCTATATTCTGCACCATCCCGACGAGGAGCGCCCGGCCGCGCGGCCCTTGCGCACCGCGCCTTGCTACGACCGGATGAAGGCCCGAGGCGCGCAGTTCGGGCAGGTGAACGGCTGGGAGCGGCCGAACTATTTCGCGGCCAAGCCCGAGGACGGCGGCTTCGACGACCACGCCGCGCGATCGTTCCGGCGCGGCGGCTGGTGGCCCCACGCCGTCGCCGAAGCGAAGGCCGTCCGCGAGGGCCTCGGCATGTTCGACGCCTCGGCCTTCACGAAGCACAAGGTCTTCGGCCCCGGCGCGACGGCGTTTCTCGATTGGCTGACCTGCAACAGGCTGCCGAAGGTCGGGCGCATCAGTCTGACCTATGGTCTGACCGATGTCGGCACCGTGCGCACCGAGTTCACGATCGTCCGCATCGCCGAGGACGAGTACTACCTGGTCACGGCCGGGGCCGCCCAGGGGTATGACAGCGACTATCTGTGCAAGGAGGCGCGACGCTGGTGCGAGAGCGGCGACTGGGTGGGGGTGTTCGACGTCACCACGCAGTGGGGCGTGTTCGCGGTCGCCGGACCGAAGGCGCGCGAGTTGATGACGGCCGTCACCTTCGCCGAGGACCCGGCCGCGGCGTATTCGAACAAGGCCTTCCCCTGGCTCTCGATGCGCCGGGTCGAGCTTGGCATGTGCCCGACCATGGCGGTCCGGGTCGCCTATACCGGAGAGCTGGGCTGGGAGCTGCACCATCCGATCGAGATGCAGAACTACCTGTTCGACCGCCTGATGGCGGCGGGCGAACCCTTGGGGCTGACGCTGTGCGGGGCGCGCGCCCAGAACTGGCTGCGTCAGGAGAAGTCGTACCGCGCCTTCGGGTCGGATCTCGGCCGCGACGCGACCCCGCTCGAGAGCGGGCTCGAGCGTTTCGTGCAGTTCGACAAGACGTTCCGCGGTAAGCCGGCGCTGCTCGATCAGCAGAGCGCTGGACCGCGCTCCAAATGCGTGACGCTGTTGATCGATGGTCCTGACGACGCCGATCCGTGGGGGCGCGAGGCGCTGTACACCTCCGCGGGCGATCGGGTCGGTCGTCTGACCTCGGGCGGCTACTCCGTGGCGTTCGGGCAATCGATCGGCGTCGGCTATGTGCGCCCCGACTTGGCCGAGCCCGGAACGCGCCTGCAGGTGAAGATGCTGGATCGGCTTTGGGACGCGGAAGTTCAGATCGACAGCCCGTACGATCCGAAGAACGAGCGCATCCGCATCGACGGTTGAGCGCGCAAATAAAAAAGCGTCGCGCGTGTGAGCGCGACGCCATGTTTCCCGGGCCGATCCGTTTGCGCCCGCGTCGTCGGGGGCGACCCGCCTCGCGACCTCATCCGGCCTGGCGTCGGCCAGCGCTGGTCCGGGCCCGCGCTGAGAGCGCCGGGCCCTCAGCGGACCCGGCCCCTTGGCTCATTCGTCGTCCCAACCGCCCCGGTTGTCGTCGAAATCGTCGCGGCCTTTTTTCTTGCTCCGGTTCGGGTCGCGGCGGGGGCGATCCTCGAACCCGCCCGCCTCGGGGCTGGGCGGCGGGGTGAAATCGCGCGGCGGCCGATCGCCGAAATCGCGTCGGGGCGGCCGGTCGCCGAACTCGCGCGGCGGCCGATCGCCGAACTCGCGCGGGGGACGGTCCCCGTGATCTCGCGGCGGCCGATCGCCGAAATCGCGGCGCGGCGGCCGGTCGCCGAAATCTCGCGGCGGCCGGTCGCCGAAATCGCGTCGGGGCGGCCGATCGCCGAAATCGCGCGGCGGCCGATCGCCGAAATCTCTGCGGGGCGGTCGATCGCCGAAATCGCGCGGCGGTCGGTCGCCAAAGTCGCGACGGGGCGGTCGATCTCCGAAGTCGCGAGGCGGCCGGTCGCCGAAATCGCGGCGCGGCGGCCGATCGCCGAAATCGCGTCGCGGCGGGCGGTCGCCAAAGGACCGGCGCGGCCGCTCCTCTTCCTCGATCAGATCGCCGTCCAGCGCGATGTTGCCGGCTGACATCCGACCGCGCCGATCCTCGACCAATTCGAAGGTCACAGGCTGGCCGTTCGGCAAAGTCTCGAAACCCGCATTTTTCAGAGCGGAAATGTGCAAGAACACATCGTCTCCGCCTTCGCCCGGTTCTATAAACCCGTAACCTTTGTCCGGATTAAACCACTTAATCTTCCCGGCTGGCATCGTCGCCACACTCTCCTGGGTCGTCTTGTCTTACACTCGTCGACAGCCCGGGCGGAGGTCGCGCGTGAGAGTCGCCGCGATCGGGAAGTCTTGTCAAATCGGTAACATGACAGCGGTATTTTCGCACCAAAATTCTAACAGAAGCGTTTTCGTTTCCAGGATGGAACGATCGCCGCCGGCGCGCGATCGACAAGGTGGCTCGCCTGAGCGTCGAAAGGCGCGCGATCGATGAATTATCGGCACGCGTTTCACGCGGGAAATCATGCGGACGTCTTAAAGCACAGCGCCTTGGCGATGGCGCTGCGCCGTCTCTGCGCGAAACCGAAGCCGTTGACGGCGCTGGATTTCTTTGCGGGGGCCGGACGCTACGACTTGGTTCTCGATCCGCGCGCGCAGCGGACCGGCGAATGGCGCGACGGCGTCGCGCGGGTTTGGGGGGCGGCGGACGCGCCGGCCGCTCTCGCGCCTTATCTGGAGGCGATCGCGGCCGAACAGCCGGCGGCGGACGCCGGACGCGACGCGCTCGGCCTGAGGCGCTATCCGGGGTCTCCGGCCCTGCTGCAGCGCGGCCTGCGCGCCGAGGACCGCTTGGTCCTGG
Organism: uncultured Neomegalonema sp.; assembly: GCA_964491865.1. Taxonomy (GTDB): domain Bacteria; phylum Pseudomonadota; class Alphaproteobacteria; order Rhodobacterales; family Rhodobacteraceae; genus JBCBRF01. The sequence continues at coordinate 9,217 of CAZBIG010000006.1, forward strand.
TCGAGCGGCATCCCGAGGAGGCCGAGGCGCTGCGGGCCGCGCTGGGGCGCGATCACCGCGCGCGCGTTTCGGTCGACGACGGCTGGACAGCGGTCAAGGCGCTGACGCCGCCGGATCCGCGGCGCGGCCTGGCGCTGCTCGATCCTCCCTTCGAAGCGCCCTCGGAGTTCGCGCGGCTGACCCAGGCGCTGGAGGACGGGCTGCGCCGCTGGGCGACGGGCGTCTATCTGCTTTGGCATCCGGTCAAAGACCGCCAAGCGGTGCGCGCCTATGAGCGCGCGCTCGCCCGCGTCGCCGGCGACACGCCGCTGCTGCTGGCCGAGCTGCGGGTCAAGCCCGACACGGCGAGCGGACTGATCGGATCAGGCCTGGCGATCGCCAACCCGCCCTATCTGCTCGACGCGGACCTCGCCGCGGTCGGCCCTTGGTTGGCGGATCGGCTCGCCGGATCGGCCGGAGCCTGGCGGCTCGACTGGCTCACGCCGCCGCGGTGAGCGATCGGCGACGCATGTCAGGCGGGAAGACCGAGGTCGCTCCAGCGCTCGAAGCGGGTCCACCGGGCGAACGCGTCCGGGTCGACATTGCCGCCGCTCGCCACGACAAGGATCGGCCCCCCGTCGACCGCGGCCGCATGGTAGAGCGCCGCCGCGAGCCCGACGGCGCCGCCCGGCTCGAGCGTCACCTTGAAATAGCGGTGCGCCACCGCCATCGCCCGTCGCGCTTCGTCGTCGGTGACCGACAGGCCGTAATCGAACAGCCGGTTTCCGATCGGCCAGGTCAGCTCGCCGGGGCGTTCGGTCAGGATCGCGTCGCAAATCGACCCGGTGGGGCGGTCGTTCGACATCACCTCGCCCGACCGCAAAGAGCGCTCCCAGTCGTTGAAATCGACCGGCTCGACTGGACGCACGGTCAGCCCCGGCGCGTCGGCCTCGAGCGCCAGCGCGATCCCGGAGGCGAGGCCGCCGCCGCCGCAGCAGACCAGGACGCTCGCGATCCGGACCCCCGCCGCATAGGACTGTTCGGCGATTTCGAGCCCGGTCGTTCCCTGACCTGCGATCACCAACGGGTCGTCGTACGGCTTCACGAGGTGGAGGCCGCGTTCTTCGATCAAGCGCGCGCCCAGCTCTTCGCGGCTTTCGCCGGCCTCGCGGTCATACAGCACGACCTCGGCGCCGAGGCGGCGGGTGTTCCATTGTTTCAGCTGGGGCGCGTCCTTCGGCATCACGATCGTCGCCGACGTCTCGAGTTCGCGCGCCGCCAGCGCAACCCCTTGGGCATGGTTGCCCGAAGAATAGGCCAAGACGCCGCGCTTTCGCGTCGCCTCGTCCAGCGTCGCCAGATGACTTCGGGCGCCGCGATACTTGAAAGAACCGCTCTTTTGCAGGCACTCGGCCTTGAGCAGGATCCGACGGCCGACCACGTCGTTCAGCAGCGGCGCTTCGAGCAGAGGCGTCTTGACCGCATGACCATCGAGCCGCTCGGCGGCGGCGCGGATCTCGTCGATATGCACCGGATCCGGCGGCCACACCCGGTGGGGGTCGAGCATGTCGACCGACCGGTGATCGTGGCGCGGTTCCGGGTCCGGCCCGTCGCCCGCCGCGCCTGTCGGCCCGCGGCGCGCTGCGTCGTCCGAGCCGCTCATGGCGCGTCGACCTCGGCCAGGCGCTCGGGCAACGCCGCGAGATCCGAGAGTATCTCGTGGGGCCGCGCCGCGAGTCGGTCGACCGGTTCGCGCCGCCGGTTCACCCAAAACGTGCGGAAGCCGAAGGCGGCCGCCGAGCAGGCGTCCCAACCGTTGGACGAGACGAAGGCGACCTCGTCGCGCCCGACGCCGAAGCGCGGCTCGACCAGCGCATAGACCGACGGGTGGGGCTTGAACACGCCGACGCTTTCGACCGACAGAATATCGTCGAGCAGATCGGCGATCCCGGCGCTTTTCGCCGCCGCCGCCAGCATTTTCGGTTCGCCGTTCGACAGGATCGCGAGGCTCTTCCCCGCGTCCTTCAAGCGCCGCAGCATGTCGGGCACTTCGGGAAACGCCTCGAGCTCGAAGTAGAGTTGCAGCAGCCGGTCGCGCAGACCGGCGTCGGTCAGCTCATGCGCTTCAAGCGCGTAGTCGAGCGCGTCCTGCGTCACGGTCCAGAAATCGACATGGGCGTCCGCGAGCGCCCGCAGCCAGGTGTATTGCAGCTGCTTGTCGCGCCAGGTCGCCGCCAGGTCGCTCCACCGCGCGGCGAGCGCTTCGCGCCCGGGCTCGGCGGCGCAGGCGCGAGCGGCCGCGGCCACGTCGAACAGCGTGCCGTAAGCGTCGAAAACACACGCGCGGATGGGCATCGGATCCTCCCTACAGCCGTCGGCTTCAGCGCCTCAGGGTCTGAGCTCGTGCGGCGCCCGGATCGGCGTCGAGCCCCCCGACAGGCGCGCCCGGTAAACCTGCACCGCTTCGAGCACCCGTTGCACGTAATTCCGCGTTTCGGAGAACGGGATGCTTTCGATCCAATCGACGGAGTCGACGTCCGGATCGCGCGGGTCGCCGAAGCGCTTCAGCCATTTGCCGACATTGCCGCCGCCCGCGTTGTAGGCCGCGGCGGTCAGCAGATACGAGCCGTTATAGTCCCGAAGCAGCGCCTGGATATGCGCGTCGGAGAGCGTCAGATTGTAATCCGCGTCGTCCGAAAGCTTCCGCAGTCCGAAGGGCAGCCCCGCGCGCCGCGCCGTCGTCCGCGCGGTGCGCGGCATCATCTGCATCAGACCCCGCGCCCCGGCGCTGCTGAGGGCGTCGGGGGTGAAACGGCTCTCCTGCCGCGCGATGGCGAGCAACAGCGCGGCCTCGGTCCGCCGGCCCTCGAAGCTCGGCCTGGCGGGGTTCGGATAGAGTTCCGGCCACAGCTTCCGCGCCGGCGCTTGGCCGAGATCCGCCACCGCGATTTCGCCGCCCGCGTCGCCCTCGGCCCGCGCCACCGCGGCCAGATAGCGCAGCGTCGGTTCATCGAGGCGCCGTCGGGCGGTCTCTTTCAAGAACAGCCGCGCAGCGCGAATCTCGCGCGCGCGGTACAGCAGGCGCGCCGCCGCGACGAGATCGCGATCGGCGGCGGAAAAGGTCTCGGGGTCCGCGATCGGGACGTCGCGATCCCCAGCCTCAAGCGGTCGCCCGAGGCGCCGGGCCGCCAACTGGCCGTAAAAGGTGTTGGGGTGGGCGGCCGCTTTTTCGCGCCAGCGCTCGGCTTTGGCCGCATCGCCGAGCGCCGCCGCCGCTTCTCCGGCCCAATAGGCGGCGCGCGCTCGGCTGATCGGCGTCGAGACCGACGCGAACATCTTTTCGAACCGCGCCAAGGCCCGGTCGGGCAGGTCGAGCCGGCGCAGCGCGATCCAGCCGGCGAACCATTCCAAGCGGGCGTAATCGATGCCGGCGTCCAGGCCGTGCGGTCCCGCCAAACGATAGGCGACGTCGTAGCGCCCCTCTTCGAAGGCTTCTCGCGAGAAGTAGAGCCGATGATCGGCCCACGGCCCGGGCTCGCCGACGGTTTCCTTCGTGGTGGCCTGCAGCAACAGCGCCTCGGCGTCTTCATAGCGCTTGCGGCCCCGGCGCCAGCGCAGGCGCGCGAGCGCGAGACCGGGATGGCGCAGGCGCCGCTTGCTCAGCCGGTCGAGCATGCGGTCGACGTCGCCGCGCCCGCGCACCAGCGCGATCCAGGTTTCGGCCCAGTCGCGCGCTTCGGCGGTCACCAGCCGGGCGGCGCGCCGGGCGTCGTTGAGCCGATCGCGCCACAGCAGGGTCTCGAGCCGGGCCGCGTGGTGCGGGTCGAGCAGGGCGCGATGCTTGGCCAGGAACAGCTCTTCTTCCGACGGCGACGCTGGCAGCGTCCGCCAGGCGCTGACGATGAGCCGCTCGCCCTCGGACGACCGACCCGAGGCGATCAGCGCCTCTCCGAACAGCCGCGCGCCCCGCGCGGTGCGCGGCGGCGTGTCGGCGAAAAAGCTCAGCACCTCGGAGCCGGACAAGCTCTCGGGCAAGGTCTCTTCGGCGCGGGCGCGCAGCAGGTCGGCGCGGGGCCAGTCGGGGCGGCGTTTGAGAAAGTCGCGGATCTCGCGCCAGTCGCCTTCGTCGCGGAGCGCAAGCCTGCTCCACGTCAGCACGTCGGCTTGCACGGGTTGGGCGGCGCGCAGGGCCGCGGTCTGGGCGGGCCCCGCCTGGCCGTTCATCGCCAGACGAAACAGCGCGGCCGCTCTGGGCGACACGGTCGCCGGCCCGCGTTCCGGCGCGACCCCAGGGATCGCCTCGCCCGCCTTCGCCGGTTCCGCCTCGGCCACGGACGGGCCGGCCGACGCGGCGACGCTCACGGCCAGCGCAAGGCCGAACCAAGCGGCGCGCTTCGGCGCGATCTTGCAGGCGCGGCGAGGGCGACGCCGGAGCCGGAGGCGGCGCGTCAGGGACGACCAGGGCATGCGTACTCCGCGAATCCGTCGGCGTTGTCAGAACCGCGCGGACCGTAGCCGTCTCGCATGTCGGTTGAAAGGGCTCGCGCCCCGCTGGACGCCCGGGCGCCGGAAGCCTACGGTCCGATCTCGCTCGCACCGCGCGCGCCCGCGCGGCGCGGTCGGGCCGGTCGACACCAGCAGCAGACGAGGTCGCCGCGATGGCCGTCTCCGACATCAAAGGGTCTTTGGTCGCGCTCGTCACGCCGATGACGGACGACGGCGTCGACATGCCGGCGCTCGAGGCGCTGGTCGAATGGCACCTGTCCGAAGGCACCCATGGGTTCGTGCCGGTCGGGACGACGGGCGAGTCGCCGACGCTCAGCCATGAGGAGCACGAGGCCGTGGTCTCGGCGGTCGTTCGGGCGGTGCGGGGGCGCGCGCCGGTGATCGCGGGAGCGGGCTCGAACAGCACGGCCGAAGCGGTGCGCTTCACCCGGCACGCGGCCGAGGCCGGGGCGGACGCGGCCCTGTCGATCGTGCCCTATTACAACAAGCCGACGCAGGACGGGATTTTTCGGCATTTCGAGGCGGTCCACGACGCCGCCGAGATCCCGATCATCCTGTACAACGTGCCGGGGCGCACGGTCGCCGACATGTCGGTCGACACGGTTGCGCGTCTCGCGGCGCTGCCCCGCGTCGTCGGGATCAAGGACGCCAGCGCGGATCTGTCTCGACCGTCGCTGACCCGCCTGCAGGCCGGTTCCGATTTCATCCAGCTGTCCGGCGAGGACGCGACGGCGCTCGGCTTCAACGCGCATGGCGGGATCGGCTGCATTTCGGTGACCGCCAATGTCGCGCCGCGGCTGTGCGCCGAACTGCAGGAAGCCACGCTGCGCGGCGACTACCAAGCCGCCCTGGCGATCCAGGATCGGCTCATGCCGCTTCATCGCGCGCTGTTCCTTGAATCGAGCCCGGCCCCGACCAAATACGCGCTCTCGCTAGCCGGCCGCTGTCGCAACATTCTGCGGGCCCCGCTGATCCCGGCGACCCCGGGCTGCGCCGAGGCGGTGCGCGCCGCGCTGGCGCATGCCGGCATTTTGGAGGGCTGACCGGCGGGCTGCGCGCCGCCGGCCGCGATCGACATGGCTAAGCTCAAAGACCGCACGAAGATCGCCGCGGAGAACCGTAAGGCGCGACACGCCTATTTTATCGAGGACGCGGTCGTCGCCGGCTTGGTGTTAACCGGCACCGAAGTGAAGAGCCTGCGCGAGGGCAAGGCGAACATCGGCGAGTCCTATGCGTCGGTCGAGGGCGGCGAGGTGTGGCTGATCAACAGCTACATTCCCGAGTACGGCAAGGCTCGGCATGTCAACCACGAAGAGCGGCGGCGCCGAAAGCTTCTGCTCAACAAACGCGAAATCGCCCGGCTCGCCCAGGGCGTGGACCGTGAAGGCATGACGCTCGCGCCGCTGAAGATCTTTTTCAACGAGAAGGGGATCGCAAAGCTCGAGCTCGGCCTCGCGAAGGGCAAGAAGCTCGCGGACAAGCGCGACACCGAGCGTGATCGGGATTGGAGCCGCGAAAAGCAGCGGCTGCTCAAGAAGAGCGTTCAGTGACCGAGCTCGCGCCGCCCGCGCCCTATGATCTGCTGGCGGCGACGTGGCCGCCCGAAATCGTCGAGCGGGTCGGCGCGTGGCGCGTGTCGCACACCGAGGGGGCCGGGCGTCGGGTCTGCTCGGCCTGGCCGTTAGCCCAAGATGCGGGGGCCCTCGCCGCGGATCTGCCGGCGGTCGAGGCGTGGTACGCGGCGCGTAGCCTCGATCCGCTGGTCCAAACGCCCGACGCCGTCGCCGAGCCGCTGGGCCTCGCCGACCGCGGGTACGCGCCCGAGGGCGACACGGCGATTATCGCCTTTGACGCCGCCGTGGTCGCGGCGCGATCCTATGTCGAGAGCCGGCGGCCCTATATGATCGAGATCTCAGGGCCGCTGGCGGCGCTCGACGCGCTGTGGCGCGACGGCGGCGTGGGGCGCGCGCGACGCGCCGTGATCGCCCGGGCCGAGCCGATCGGGCGGATCCTCGGCGTGCGGCTTGATCATCGGCTGGCGGGCGCCGCCTTTGTCGGTCGCCACGGCGACGCGGCGGCGCTGCAAGCGCTGCACGTGGCCGACTGGGCGCGCCGCCGCGGGGCCGGGCGGGATCTGGTGGTGGCCGCGGCGCGTTGGGCGCGCGACGCGGGCGCCGGGCGGCTGATCCTGTCCGTCGAGCGCGACAACGCGCCGGCGCTGGCGATGTACCACGCCCTCGGCGCCCGCGAGATCGGGGGCTACCGCTATTACCGAAAAAAGCACAGCAAGGGAGGACCCCAATGACCGACGCCGAGCCCGATCCGGAGACCACGGCCCTCGACCTGCCGCCGGTCGATCCGCTGCCCGACGATATGGCGGCCTATTTCGAGAAATGTCAGACCAAGCTTGGTCTCGTTCCCAACGTGCTGGCCGCTTACGCCTTTTCACCCGAGAAGTTCCGGGCGTTCACCGCCTTTTACAACGACCTGATGTTAGCCGAAAGCGGCGTTTCGAAGCTTGAGCGAGAGATGATCGCGGTGGCGGTTTCGAGCGCGAACCACTGCTTTTATTGCTTGACCGCGCACGGACAGACGGTGCGCGCGCTGTCCGGAGATCCCATCCTTGGCGAGCAACTGGTGATGAATTGGCGGGTCGCGGATCTCAGCCCGAAACGCTATGCGATGCTTGAATTCGCCGAGACGATGACGCTCGAAGCCAACCGGATCGAAGAGGAAGACCGTCAGGCTCTGCGGGATGTCGGATGGTCGGATCGCGACATCTGGGACATCGCCGCCGTCGCCGCGTTCTTCAACATGTCGAACAGGCTGGCCTCGGCCGTCGATATGCGGCCGAACGACGCCTATCACGCCATGAACCGCGGCGAGAATTGACCGAGCCGCCGCGGCCCGCGCGCGGTTCGAGCACAGAGCGCGCGCCGACCGGAGGCTCAGCCGAGGTCAGTTGAGGCGGCCAGAGACTTCGTCGATGGCTTTCTGGGTCGCGGCGCCGGCCGCGTCGCCGGAGAGCGCCGACTTCAGGGCGTCTCGGCTCACCGCGATCGCCGCATCCACCGCTTCGTTGCGCACGCGGCGGACCGCGCCGGCTTCGGCGAGCGCGATCTGCTCTTCCGCCGCCTTCAGCCGCTTCGCGACCGAGTCCGCGATCGACGCCTTGGCTTGTTCCGCGGCCAGCTCGGCCTCGCGCTTGGCGTTGGCGACGATCTCGTCGGCTTGGCCTTGCACCTGAGCCTGGCGCCGCTGGAACTCGGCCAATTTCTGCTGCGCTTCTTCGCGCAGTCGGCGCGCTTCTTCGAGTTGGCCGCGGATCGTCTCGGCGCGCGCGTCGAGCATTTTCGCGATCATCCCGGGCACTTTGAGGTACACGAGCAGCGCGATGAAGATGAGAAAGGCGAACAGCACCCAGGTGTCGGTGTTGTCGAGGGCGAGAAACCCGCCGGCGCGCGCGATCATGGTCAGCCTCCGAACCGGTCGGCGAGTTGGGCGTCGACGGCGGCGGTAAGCGCCGCGTCGTCGACGGCTGAGGGACTGAAGCGCTCAAGGATCGCTCTCGCGGCCTCGGCGGCCACTGTCCGAGCGCCCGCGGCGGCCTCCGCCTCGATGGCGGCGATGCGCTGCTGGCTCTCTTCCGTTTTCACGGCGATTTGCTTGTCCGCCTCGGCCAAGGCGGCCTCGGTCTGCTTCGCGATCTCGGCCCGCGTGCGGTCGGCGATGGCCTGCGCTTCGCGTCGCGCCGCGGTCAACGCTTCTTCGTAGGCCTGCTCGGCCGCGCGCGCCTTGCGGTCGAACTCGGCGGCCTGGTCAAGATCGTTGGCGATCGTGTCCTGACGCTCTTCGAGCGTCGACGCCAAGCGCGGCAGAGCCACCTTGTTCAGCAGAAAATACAGCGCGACCAGCGCGATGGCGGTCCACAGGATCTGTGACGGCCAATAGCTGAATTCGAGCTGCGGAAACGGCGGCGCGTCTTGCGACGGAGCGGCCATGGCGAGCCTCCGGTCGTGATCCATAGGGGCGCGGCGCGACGACAGGGCCGCGGCGCGCAAATCGCGTAAAACCGCTCCGATCCAGGGGAGCGGGGCCGCTTAGACCACGAACAGCAGCAGCAGCGCGACGACGAAGCCGAAGATGCCGAGCGCCTCGGCGAAGGCCATGCCGACGAAGAAGTTGCCCTGCTGCTGCTGGGCGGCGGCCGGGTTGCGCAGGGCGCCGTTCAGGAAGTTGCCCGCGACGTGGCCGATGCCGATGCCGGCCCCCGCCATCGCGAGGCAGGCGAGACCAGCGCCGATGTATTTGCCGAGGGCGGCTGCGGCGGCGAGTTCCATGGGATGCTCCTTTGAGGTCGTGACGTGAGGGTGATCAGCGAGGCGCGGCCTTGACCGACCGATCAGTGGTGCAAGTGCAGCGCGTCGTTCAGGTAGATGCAGGTCAAGATCGTGAAGATGTAGGCCTGCACCACCGCGACGAGGAACTCGAACGCGGTGAAAGCGACCATCACGGGCAGTACGAGCGGCGTCAGCGCCACGGCGCTCGCCAGGAAGCCGGCGAACACTTTCATCGTGGCGTGGCCGGCCATCATGTTGGCCCCGAGACGGATGGAATGGGTGACGGGCCGGACGAAGTACGAGATCACTTCGATCGGCACGAGCAGCAACAACAGCGGGCCGGGCGTGCCGGATGGCGCGAAGAAGCCCAGGAAGCCGACGCCGTGCTTGAGAAAACCGATGGCCGTGACCGTCACGAACACGATCAAGGCCAGCAGCGCGGTGACGGCGAGATGGCTCGTGACAGTGAACGACATTGGGATCATGCCGAACAAATTCGAAAACAGCACGAAAATGAACAGTGTGAAGATATAGGGGAAGTACTTCAGGCCTTCTTCCCCGGCGGTGTCGCGCACCATTTTGTGAATGAACTCGTAGATGAGCTCTGAGATCGACTGAAGCCGCGTCGGCACCAGCGCGCGGCGCTGCGCCCCGAAGAAAAACAACGCCGTGGCCCCGAGCACCACGATCGCCATCCACAGGGTCGAGTTCGTGAAGCTGATCGCGCCGACTTCTTCGGCGAAGAACGCCTTGATGTCGAACTGCGCCATCGGGTCGATTTTGAACCCGCCGTCTTCCGTCGTCGCCACGCTAAGCGCCCCTCGTTCCGCTATCCGCGGGGTCCGTCGTCAGACCGACCCGCGCCGCCGCCCTCGCGATCCTCGCCGCTCTTACTCGCGGTCTGTGCGGTCTCGTAGACCAGCTTGACCCCGGCCGCAAAGCCCAAGAGGCCAAAAACGATCAAAAACAGCGGCTTCGTGCCCAAGAGGCTGTCGAGACCCCAACCGATGCCGAAGCCGAACGCCGAGCCGACGACCAGTTCCAGCGTCATCCGCCAGGCGATCGTCAACTGATTGTACTTGTCCGCCGCGTTCGGGCCCCGTTCGGGCTCGAGCGCGCGCCGCGCCGCTTCTATCCGACGCGTCAGATCGCTGTCCTGCGGCGTTTTCTCTCCGCCCGGCTCGGCGTTCGATTGAGCGCCCTCGGGCTGGGCGGGCCGTCCAGGCGCGTTTTCCTCTGGGGAAGCCATGCGCGCGGCCTTTTTATCAGCGCTCGGCCCGTCGATCGGGCTCACGCGCGGCACCATGGCGGGCGCGGCCGATCGATGTCAAGCGAGGCGTCCCGGTCGGCGCCAGGTGAAAAGCTGTTCCTTTTCAGGCTGTTAGGCGATGCACGCCCCTGCCCGCACGGTCACGCCGCCGATTTCGGCTCGACCATGTCGACCGCGCGCTCCAGGTCGACCGAGACGAGCTGGCTCACCCCTTTTTCGACCATGGTGACCCCGAACAGCCGGTCGACGCGGCTCATGGTGACGGGGTGATGCGTGATGATGAGAAACCGCGTCGCCGTGCGCCGGGTCATCTCGTCAAGAAGATCGCAAAAGCGCGTAACGTTCGCGTCGTCGAGCGGCGCATCCACCTCGTCCAAAACGCAAATGGGCGCCGGGTTGACCATGAACACCGCAAATATAAGCGAGATTGCGGTCAGCGTCTGTTCGCCGCCAGACAGCAGAGACAGAGAACTCAAGCGCTTTCCGGGCGGTTGGCACAAGATCTCGAGCCCGGCTTCGAGCGGGTCATCGCTGTCGACCAGGGTCAAGCGTGCATCCCCGCCGTTGAACAGATGGGTGAATAGCGCTGTGAAATTCTTGCTGACTTGCTCAAACGCGGCGAGCAGGCGCGCGCGCCCTTCGTTGTTCAGCGCCTGGACGCCTTGGCGCAGCTTGGCGATCGCCCGGTCCAGCTCCTCACGCTCGCGCGACAGACCGGCTCGGCGCTCGCTCACCTCCGCAAGCTCGATTTCGGCGCGCAGGTTCACCGGTCCGATCGCTTCGCGGCGCTGTTTGAGGTGCGCGATCGCTTGTTCGAGGTCTTTGGTCTTCGGCGGGTTCTCCAGATGGGTGGCGACTTTCTCGGCGAAGCGCGCCGGGGACATGTGGATCGCCTCGTCCAGCGCCGCGGACAGCTCGTCGACGCGCTGCTTGGCGGCTTCCAACCGCGACTCGTGCCGGGCGCGGCCTTCGCGCCGCTCGGCGAGGGCGCGTTCGGCTTCTTTCTCCTCCCGGGCGGCCTCTTTCAGACCGCTTTCGGCCGCGGCGAGCGCGTCGACCGCCTTTTCCAGGCGCGTTTCGGCCGCTTTGACCTCGGCGTCCAGCGCCGCTGCCTGCTCGGCGAACGCCTCCGGGGCTGCGGCGAGGGTCTCCATTTCCGCTTCGGCTGCGGCGGCGCGTTCGGCCAGCGTCGTCGACTGGCGCTCGGCGGATTGCAGCCGCCGGCTCCATTTCGCGATGTCGGCGTCGAGGGCCTCCAGCCGGTTGGCGCGTTCGGCCCCTCGGCGGGCAAGATCGGCGCGCTCGGCTTGCGCTGCGAACAAAGCGTCTCGGGCGCGCGCGGCGGCCGCCTTGGCGGCGTCGATCGTTTCCGGTCCGGCCGCGGCGGCGGCGGCTTCGGCGAGGGCCCGCAGGTCGGCTTCGGCCGCGGCGGCGCGGTCCGCCGCGGCGTCCGCTTCTTGGCGCTTGGCGGTCGCGCGGTCGGCGAGGGCCGCGCGCTGCGCGTCGAGCCGCGCGCGCTCGGTTTCTTCCGCCTCATAGCGGCGCCGGGCGGCGACCCGCGCTTCTTCCGCCGCCCGCCGTTCGGCGCGCGCGTCCGCCTCGGCCGCGTCCGCCTCGAGCCGATCCGCTTCGGCGTTCTCGGCCGCCTCGGCCAGCGCTTCGCGTTCGGCTTCAGCGGCGTCGACTTCGGTTGCGAGCGCCGCCAGGCGGTTGGCGCGCGTCAACTCGGCCGCGGCCGCGCTGTCCAGCCCGGCTGGGGTCGCGAAACCGTCCCAACGCCACACCGCCCCGCCTTTACTGACGAGACGCTGCCCGGGCGCGAGGCTGGATTGCAGCCGCGGTCCGTCGCTTTCCGAGACCAGGCCGATTTGGCCGAGGCGCCGCGTCAGCGCCGGCGGGCCCGAGACCAGTTCGGCGAGCGGGTGCGCGCCGGTCGGCAGGGCGGGCGGCGGGTCGAGCGGCGCCAGTCGACGCCAGCCCCATGCGGTCCCGGCGCTTTCGGCGTCGGGCGCCTCCAGGTCGTCGCGCAACGCCGCGCCGAGCGCGGCTTCGAAACCGGGCGCGACCGTCACCGCCTCGAGGATCGGGCGGGCGTCGCTTGTCGCCTGGGGCGCGAGGCGGGCCAGGGTTTCGCGCTCGGCGACCAGGGTCTTCGTCGCGGCGTCGGCGCTTTCGAACGCGCTTTGCGCGGCGCGCCGGCGCTCATCCGCGAGCCGACGCCGGTTCTCGGCCTCGGTGAGGGTCTGTTCCGCCAGCGCGACGCTCTCTTCGGCGGTTTCGAGGGCGGCGGCGGCCTCTTCGACGGTTTCAAGCTTTTCCGCGATCGTCGCGGCGGCGTCCTGGCGTTCGGTTTCGAGGGCCGCGGCTTCGGCGCCGAGGCGGTCGGCGTCGGCGCGCGCACCCTCTTGCCGAGCCCGCGCCGCCGCCTCGGCCGCGGCCCGTTCGGCCGCGCCGGCGGTCAACTGTTCCAGCGCCGCTTCGGCGTGCGCGCGTTCGGCCTCGGCCTCGGCGACCGCGGCGGCGGCCGCCTCGAGCGCCGCCGCGTCCGTTTCCGGCGCCGCCAGCGCGTCGCGGTCGGCGCGCAACCGGTCGAGGGTGTCGCGCGCGTCGATCTCGACGGCGCGCTCGCGCTCCTGATCGAGCAGCAGCTGACGGAGGCTTTCCGCGACGCGGCGCGCGGACTGCTCGGCTTCTTGCGCCCGGGTCTCGAGCGCGCCGCGGTCGTGAAGCAGTTTTTGGCTGAGCGCGCGGGCGATCGCCTCTTCCTCGCGCAGTCCCGGGGCCGCCTCCTCCAGCGCGAGCCGGCGCCGTCCGGCTTCGCTGGCCCGCTGCGCGGCCTCGGCCGCCTGGCTCGCGGTCTCTTCGATGAGACGGGCCGCGGCTTCACGGTCGCGATCGGCGTCTTTCCAGCGCAGGAACAACAGCAGCGCCTCGGCGCGCCGCAGCTCGGCGGCGCATTCCCGGAAATCCTGCGCGCGTTTCGCTTCGGTCGCGAGGTCGGCTTCGCGGGCCTCCAGCTGGGTCAGCAGCTCGAGCACGCGTTCCAAATTGGCCTCGGCGCTGTTCAACCGCAGCGTCGCTTCATGTCGGCGGGCGTACAAACCTGCGATGCCGGCGGCGTCCTCCAGAACGCGGCGCCGCGCCTTTGGTTTGGCGTTGATCAGCTCGGCGATTTGCCCTTGTTTGACCAGAGCGGGCGAGTTGGCGCCGGTCGCGGCGTCGGCGAACAGCGTGTGGGCGTCGCGGGCGCGGATTTCTTTGCCGTTATGCTTGTAGCTCGAGCCGAGATCGCGCGTGATGCGTCGAGAGATTTCGAGTTGGTCGCTGTCGTTGAAGGCGCTGGGCGCGCGGCGCTCGGTGTTGTCGATCGACAGCGTGACTTCGGCGTAGTTGCGCGGCGGTCGGCTGGCGGCCCCGGCGAAGATCACGTCGTCCATGGCGCCGCCGCGCATCGACTTCGCCGACGTCTCGCCCATAACCCAGCGCAGCGCTTCGAGCAGATTGGATTTGCCACATCCGTTGGGCCCCACGACGCCCGTCAGCCCGGGGCGGATGTGAAGCTCGGTGGCGTCGACGAACGATTTGAAGCCGGACAGCTTCAGCGTGACGAAATGCACTCCGGAGGCCTTGTGCTGATGGACCTCCTACCCGCTACATCTTTGACGGCGACCCTGTCAATCACTGGGACCGCCACCAAATGTTGAGGCCTTAGCCTTCGGCCTCGGCGTTTTCCAGCGCGGCGTCGAGCATTTCGCGAAACGCCTCATAGGGCTGATTTCCGTTCATCGCTTGACCGTTGATCACAAAATGCGGGGTCGAATTAACCCGATCCGCGTCGGCTTCGGCCCTGAACCGCGCGATCATGAAATTGGTGAGTTCCGCGTCGTTGAGGCAGGCCTCGATCCGCTCGCCGCCCAGTCCGCCCAGACGGCCGATGCGCCGCAGATTATCGGCGATCTGCTGACTGTCGCCGGTCGTCCAATCGTTCATCTGCGCGAACAGGACGTCCATGAACGCGTGGTATTGCTCGGGGCCGCCGCAGCGCGCCAGCAAGCCGCTCCAAAGGCCCGGCTCGTTAAAATAGACCTCTCGCAGCACGTATCGCACCTTGCCGGTCTCGATGTAGTCGCGCTTCAGCTTCGGCAGGGTTTCGGCGTGGAACGCGGCGCAATGCGGACAGGTGGTCGAGGCGTATTCGACAATCGTCACCGGCGCCTCGTCCGAGCCGATCGGCACGTCGTCGACGACATATCCTTTCGCTCTCAACGCGTCGGCTTCCGGCGTGTCGACCCCGTGGGCCGGCGCGGCCCCGCTCGCCGTCGGGTTGGCGGCCGTCGCTTGTTCTGACGAACCGGCGCCGGCCGCGCTTTCCGGTCGCGACGTCCCCGTGTCGCCGCCGCTCAGCGCCCACGCCCCGATGCCGATCGCGACCAGGCCGGCGGCGGCGATTATGGCGATTTTCGAATTCATGCGGTCTCTCGATCACAATCAAAGCGACGGTCGAGCCGGTCGCGAAACGTGCGGAACGGTAGCTCGAAATCAGCGGCGCGTCTCTGGAGCGCCGGTCTGATCCCCGCCTTCTCGCGGATCTGTGATCGCCCGTTTCGCAGGTCGGCGCATCACATTGGCGCCGAGCCGGTTCAGCGCCTCGCGCAGGCCGTCGTTGGCGATCGGATCGGTCAGCGCCTGCAGCTCGGCGCGCTGTCCCGACGACAGCGGCGGCGGCTCGGGTTTGCGTCGACGATCCAGCGTCGGCGCGGGGCGCGACGACTGCGTCAACTGAACCGCGCTCACCGCCGCGTAGCCGTAATATCCGTTGACGCGCTCGACGATGCGCGGGCCGAGATGCTCGATTTCGCTGGCGCGCGGGCCCGAGACCGAGAGGATCAGGACGCCGCCGACGCCGACGCCGCCGCGCTGCGCCTTGACCCGAACGGGCTGGCAGGCCGAGGCGACGCGGTCGCCGACGATCTCGCGCCACTGGGCGACGAGCTTGACTTCCGAAATGCCGCGGGCGTTCAGCGCCGGCCGCGTCTGAGCGTGCGCCAGGCCGGCGACCGCTTCAAACCCGCGCTGCCGCCGCTGCGGCCCGCCCTGGTTCGAGGCGCGGCTGTTCGAGCGTTTTCGCTCGTCGGACATCTGCGAAGCTCTCATGTCAAAGCGTCTCCCGGCTAGGGCATCTTGGCAGAGCATTCCGGGCTTGCGAAGCCGCCCGTTCGGCCTTTTGACGACGCTTGTGGTCCGCGCCGAGCCTTATCGCGAGGATATCCACGGAAATCAGGGCGAGATTGAGCCCTGTTTGTTCTTTTTTTGCGGCTGTGACGCTTACGCCGCGGCCGGCGCCAGGAGCTCTCTCGTGACGCGATTCGCTGACGCGCTTTTGGGTTGGTACGATCGAGAGGCGCGCGCGTTGCCTTGGCGCGTGCCGCCTGCGGAGCGCGCCCAGGGCGTTCGACCCGACCCCTACCGCGTATGGCTCTCCGAAATCATGCTGCAGCAGACCACGGTCGCGACGGTCGGCCCGTATTTCGCGCGGTTCGTCGCGCGCTGGCCGACGGTCGAGGCGTTGGCCGCGAGTTCGCTCGACGCCGTGCTGACCGCCTGGGCCGGGCTCGGCTATTACGCGCGGGCCAGAAATCTGCACCGCTGCGCTCAAACCGTCGTCGCCCAGCATGGCGGTCGTTTTCCCGAGACGGAGGCCGCCTTGCGGGAACTGCCGGGGATCGGCCCCTAC
>CAZBIG010000007.1:0-16003 GCA_964491865.1 uncultured Neomegalonema sp.
CGGCGCCGCCGCTGAGCGCGTCGCCGTCGGCGTCGCCGGTGAGCGTGTCGTCGCCGGCGCCGCCGTTGAGCGTGTCAGCCCCGTCGCCGCCGTTGAGCGCGTCGTCGCCGGCGCCGCCGTCGAGCGTGTCGTTCCCGGCGTCGCCATTGAGCGCGTCGTCGCCGTCGCCGCCGTCGAGGCTGTCGGCGCCGTCGAGCCCGGCCAGCGTGTCGTCGGCGTCCGCGCCGAGCTGGTTGTCGTCCTCCGCCGTGCCCGTCAGGAGTTCGTCGGGGTTGGGCGGCGCGCCGCCCTCATCCTCGTCCGTCTCGGCGATCACGTCGAGGCGGAAAGAGCCCTGAAGAATGTCGCGCCGGGCGCCCGATCCGGTGATGATCAAGCTGATCGCGTCGCCCGCTTCGAGCGGGCCCTGGCTTTGGATCAACGCGTTGACCAGCGCGGTCAAATCCGCCGCGTTCGACACGGTTTGACCGGCGCCGAAGGGCTGCGTGTAGTCGACCGACACGGTCTGCGGCAGCAGATCGTCCTGCCCGTCGAGCAGGTCGAGATCCGCGTCGAGGCTGTTCTTCACGGCGAAGGTCAGGGTCGTGTCGCCGTCGCGGTCGTCTTCGCCCTGGAAGCTGAGCACGGCCGACGCGACGGTGGCGACGCCGGCGACGCCCGCGGGGATCTCCAACCGCACCGCGACGCCTTTGTCGGTTTCGAGATCGCTGCTGTTCAGCCCGCCCGCGGTCAGCTCGCGGTCGTCTTCGGCGCCGGCCGTGGCGGAGAACTGCGTGATCGACCCGGCTTCGACAATGGTGAGATCGAAGGTCGAGGCCGCGTTGTTCAACGCGTCGTCGGTCGCGATCACCGTGATCGCGTAGACCCCGGGCGCCGCGTCCTCAGCGATCGAGAACGCGCCCGTGTCGGGGTCGAAAGTGACGCCCTGGGGCAGCGGACCGGTCGATAGCGTCAGCGCGTCGCCGTCGGCGTCGTCAAAGGCGTCGGGGTTGATCGCGACCTCGCCGCCCTGGGCGGCCAGCGCGTCCTGCAACGGCGTCTCGACCGTCGGGGCCGTCTCTTGCGGAATGATGGGGCCGCCGTCCTCGGAATAGGCGCTCTCGGGCGCGCCGTTCAACAGCAGGTTCTGGGCGCTCTGGGCGCCCGATTTATTGCTGATGGCGAGCGCGTCGATTTCGGTTCCGTTCGAGCGCCCGGCCATCTGCAGCAGATAGGTCTCGCCCTCCTGCAGCTCCCAGCGCACCGGGATGCCCTCGCCGTCGACATTGCCGCCGCCGACGGCCCATTTGTCGATCTTGTCGCCGCCGACGAAGGTCTTCATCCATTTGCCGGCTTGCAGCTTGTTCAGGCTCGTGCCGCCCTGGCCGCTCGGGCCGCCATTGGTGACCGGCTGGATCCCGTCGTCCCCGGGCAGCGGCTGAACGGGCTCGAGCTGTCCGTTCTCGTCGACGCGCACCAGGCGCAGAAACACGTCGTTTTGCTCCGAGCCGACCTCGGCGTCTTCGCTCGACATCCGGACGCGGGCGGTCCAGACGCCGCCTTCGTCGGCCACGAAGCGGAAGCTGAGGCGTTCATTGTCGTCGGGGGTGAAGTTGTCCCCGCTGTCCCAGCGCACGAAGGCCCCGCCTCGGGCGTCCGGCGTCTCGCTCGAGTCGTAGGTTTCCCACTTGCCCTGGGTGTTCTCGAGAAAGCCGTTCTCGGCCTCGAACACCACCGCGCCGTTGTTGGGCTGATAGACGCGCGGCGGCAGATCGGCGGGGCCCTCGATCGGCGCGCCGGCGTTCAGGTAGATCGGCGCGCTTTGCGGGCCGGCGGGCACGTTGTCGTCGCCCTGCAGCAGCGTGTCCGGAACGGCGCTGGCCGGGGTCAGCACGGCGGCGGTGAACGCGATCGGCTGCGCGTCGTCGCCCGCGAAAGACACGCCGCTGTCGTTTTTCTGGAAGTCGAAGGCGTTGGCCGGCACGTTGGCCCGGCCCTGACCGTTCAACACCACGTCCACGGTCTGCACGTCATAGGCGTTGTTGACGGCGAACTCGGGATGCGCGGCGTCGAGCCGGTCCTGCACCAGGGTGGCGACCCCGCCGGCGTCGTTGGTGACGGGGTTGAAGCCTTTGAGCAGCGTCACGCGGACGGTCGCGCCCGGCGGGCCGTCGATCTGGATCGAGGGGGCGTCGCCGCCATAGGTCCCCGCGTCGCCGTCCGACAGCGTCTGGCCGTTCGACAGGACGGTCAGAGAGGCGGTCTGCGCCGCGCGCCCTTCGACCGCTTCGCCGATCGCGCCGGCCTGGCTTTCGTCCGAGCCGAGAAAGCCCGAGGCGGTCGACCCGTCGTCGAACAGGATCGTGAAGCTCGATCCGATCAGCTCGGCCCCGCTCACGCCGCCGACGTCCCAATTCGCCGTGGCTCCGACTTGCAGACCGAACTCGCCGGTCTTCAGCAGCCCCGCGATCGAGTTGGGGTCCATGTCGCCCGAAAAGCCGACCGTCTCGCCCTTGGCGAAGCCGCCCTGGTCGCCGGAGAATTTGAGGACGACGCCCTCGAAGCCGCCGTTCGAGGCGACGCCCGAGCCGGTGGTGTTGGGCAACGGGTCTTCGCCCGGGAACTGATAGGCGTCGTCGAGATCGACAAACGCCCCGGTGCCGCCTTGGCTGTCGATGCGGAAGTCTTTGGCGACGTTGTCGCCGCCCTTGCCGTCCGGGTCGACGACCGAGTCGCCGAAGGTCGCGGTGCGGAAATCGATGATGACGGCGGCGATCTGCTTGTCGCCGGTGTTGGTCAGTTGAAAGGCGTTCGCGCCGAAATTCGACGTCCGGACCGCGTCCGAGCCGTCCAGGATCGTCAACAGCGCCGAGCCGGTCGCGTTCGGGCCGTAGGCGCCGTTGTCGTCGACCTGGTCGAGCCCTTCGAGGATCGCGATTTGCTCGTCGAGCTCGGGGGACGGAAAGGGCTCGGGCGTCGGAGCGGGGCCGCCGTTCGGCGCGTTCGGGCCCCGCGCCTCGAGATAGTCGAACTGGCTGGTGAAGGCCGAAGCGGCGCCGCCGGCGTTCACCTCGGTGATCCCGACCGCGATCGGCGTGTCGGGGTCGAGCAGTTGGGCCGTCAGCGCGTCGCCAAGCGCCAGATCCGTCAGGCTGGCCGAACTGATCGGGCCCTGGTCCGAGGCGACGGAAATCGGCGCGCCCTGGGCGTTCAGGAAGGTGATCGCGCCGCTGATCGAGACGTTTTGGCCGGTGACGTCGACGTCGAGCGTCAGTTCCGCGCGCGCGAATGCGTCGGCCGCGACGCCCAGCGGCAGGGTTTTCTTGCCGCCGCCCGCGCCCGACGCGTCGAGTTCGATCCCAAGCTCCCCCTGGAAGCTGCGGAGCACGAATTTGCCGAACGCCTCGGTGCTGGTTCCGATGATCAGGCCGGTTTGATCAAAGCCGTTCAGCGTGGCCCCGTCGGCCCACGGGTTCACGATTTCAGTTTTGAGCGTGAAGTCGCCGGTGCGGTCCAGCGCGAAGACATAGTCGTTTTGCGCGTTGTTGGCGCCGCCGGTGTCGCCGCTGGTCGACAACAGGCTCAGCAGCCCGGCCCCGACCACCGCTTGGGGGACGCCCCCCTGGCCGTCCAGCCCGCCTTCTTTGACATAGTCGGGGTCGTTCGTGGTGCCCTGAAGCACGCCCTCGAAGCCATTGTCGAAGGCCGAGCCCGGCGTGCTGAAATCGAACCGAATGACGCCGTTGTTGGCCAGGTTGGCGCCGTCCCCGCTCAGGCTGTCGCCCGAGCCGGTGACGTTCGGGTTGAAGAAGAACAGATCCGTCGCGTTCGGATCGCCGTCGCCGTCGAGATCGGTCTGCGAGCCGCCTGGAAGGGGCGTGTAGGTCGTGTCAGCCACCGGTTCGCTCCATAGCGAGAAAAGGCGCGAGCGCGCGTCGGTGACGCAAAATGCAATGCCCGAGCCGGCGATGCGCCGACTCGGGACAAATTAACGATCCAGATCAGGACCTGCGTTCTGCTATGTGGCTTAAGGGCCGAAAATGAACTCGTTTTCGGACAGCGCGCCGGCGGATACGCCTGAAAGGCGAATCGCATCGCCTGTCCCGAAAGCGATCACGGCCCCGTTCGCGTCCTCGGCGATCGCCAGATCCGCGAAGCTCGAGACGCCGTCGACGCGGATCCGGTCGTCGCCGATGGCGAAATCCTCGATCTGATCCTCGCCGTCCCCAATCGAGAAATCGAACCGGTCGTCGCCGTCTCCGCCCCAGAGCGTGTCGGCCCCGATCCCGCCGGTCAGCGTGTCGTCGCCCGCGCCGCCGGACAGCCGATCATCGCCCGCGACCCCGGAGAGGCTGTTGGCCCCGGCGTCGCCGCTTAACGTGTCGCCCCCGCGCGTGCCGATCGCGTTCTCGACCCCGCGGAGGGTTTCCACAAATCCGGTCTCGAACTGGATGCTGTCGGCCGCCAGGTCCACCGCGACGGCGATGTCGGTGTAGTCGAGGTCGAGCGTGTCGTTCCCGGGGCCGCCGTCGAACAGATCTCTCCCGGTTCCGCCGGTCAGCACATCGTCGCCCGCGCCGCCATAAAGGCTGTCGACCCCGTCGCCCGCGCGCAAGGTGTCGTCGCCGCCGGCGCCGTAGAGCGCGTCGTCGCCGGCTTGGCCGTCGAGCAAGTTGGCGGTCGCGGAGCCGTCCACGCGGTTGGCCGCTTGGGTGCCGATCAGATGCTCGAACCCGCGCAGCGGCTCGACGCCAGAGCCGAACACGCCGGTTTCGGCGACCAGATCGAAGTCGCCCGCATAAGGAGAGAAGGCGTAGTCGACCAGATCTTCGCCGGCCCCGCCGTCGAGCGTGTCGAAGCCGAGCCCGCCATCGACCGTGTCGTCGCCGTCGCCGGCCGAGATCATGTCGGCCCCGTCGCCGCCCGACAGGCTGTCGTCGCCCGCGCCGCCCTCGAGGGTGTCCGCGCCGCCTTGGCCGAGCAGCCAGTCGGCCCCGTCGTCGCCGAACAGCCGGTCGTTCGCGCCGCCGCCGCGGATTTCGTCGGCCCCGTCGCCGCCATAGAGCGTGTCCGCGCCGAGATCGCCCCAGAAATAGTCGTCCCCGTCGCCGCCATAGCCGAGGTCGGCGAAGCTGCCGGTCAACAGCCGATCGTCGCCGGCGCCGCCCCACAGCGTGTCGTCGCCGTATCCGCCTTCGATCGTGTCGTCGCCGGCGCCGCCGTCGAGCTGGTCCTTGCCGTACCAACCGACGATCAGATCGGCGTCGGCCTCGCCAAAGACGGTGTCGTCGCCGTCCTGACCGCGCAGCTCGTCGGCGCCGTCGCCGCCGTACAGCAGGTCGTCGCCGGCGTCGGCCCGCAGGGTGTCGTCGCCGCCGAAGCCGCGCAGGGTGTCGGCGCCGTTCAACCCGGTCACCAGGTCCGCCGCGTCCGAGCCGAGACCGACCCGGGTCTGCAGATCCGAGCTGGTCCAGACCGCGCCGTCGGCGAATTCGAAGCGCTCGATCCGATTGCTGTTGTTGCCGAACTGGCGGACGATGGTCAGGCTGTCGCCGGGCGCGTCGGCCAGCGTCAGCCGCAAATCATTGTTCTCGCCGGTCACCAGCAGGTCCTCCGGCGCGACGTCGGCGGTGAACAAGACCCGGTCGCCGCTCGAAAAGCCCTGGTCCTCGATCCGGTCGGCGCCGTAGCCGCGGCCCCACACATAGGTGTCGCCCGCCGCGCCGCCGATCAGCAGATCGTCGCCCGCGTAGCCGTCGATCCGATCCGGCTTGGCGTAGCCGAGAACCGTGTCGTCGCCCGGCGTCGCCTGGCCGTTCAGCACCAGGGCGTAGAGGTCGTCTCGATCGAGCGTCGCGCCGTCGGCGAATTCGACCCGCTCGATCTTTCGATACTGATTGTCCGATGCGTTGAAATGCTTCGACAGGCGCAGCGAGTCGTCGGGGGCGCCGTCGAACCGAAACACGAGATCCGCGTCGTCGCGCAGGAACTGGACGTCTTCGCGCAAAATGCCGGCGCCGAAGCGCACCACGTCGTCGCCGTCGAGGAAGATGTGGTGATCGAGGTTCTCGATGATCACGTCCCGCCCGTCGCCGCGATCGTAGAGGTAGAGATCGCCGCCGGTCGACCCTTCGAGCGTGTCGTCGCCCCGCCCCCCGGCCAGCGTGTCGGCGGTGAAGAAGCCTTTCACGTGATCGTCGCCGTCGGTCGCCGCCTGGTCGAGGAGTTGGGCCCGCACGAACCGGTCGGACCAGACCGCGCCGTCGGCGAACTCGATGGTCTCGACGTCGCTCCACGAGCCGTAAAAGGAGAAAGGCTTGAACTGGTCGCGGATCACCACGCGGTCGTCGCCGCCGAGCCAGAGGGTCAGGTCGTCGCCGTCGCGGGACAGCGACACGTCCTCGGGCGCGACGCCCGCGCCCAGCTTCAGGACGTCGTTCTCGGCGACGCCGAGATTCGAGGCGCTCTCTTCGATCACGTCGCGCCCGTCGCCGCGCTCGAACACGTAGACGTCGTCGCCGTCTTCGGCGCGCAGCAGATCGTCGCCCGGGCCGGCGGTGACGACGTCGGGGCCCGCCGAGCCCAGCACGGTGTCGTCGCCTGGGGTCTCCTGCGCCGCCACGGCCAGCGCGTCGATCTCGGCGCGCGAGAGCGCGCTGTCGTCGGCGAAGCGGACGCTCTCGATCCGGTGGACGCTCGAGGTGAAATGCTTCAGCACGGTCAGGCTGTCGCCGGTCGAGAGGGTCAGGACCAGATCCGCGCCGCGGCGCGTGAAGGCCACGTCGTCGCGGGCCACCCCCTCGGACAGCGCGATCGCGTCGTCGCCGTCGAGCCCGTTGTTGGCGCGGTCGCCCTCTTCGATCCGGTCTTGGCCCGAGCCGGGGCCGAAGAGATAGAGGTCGCCGCCGGTCGAGCCGCGGAGCAGGTCGTCGCCCGCGCCGCCGTCGATCGTGTCGGCGACCCGGAACCCGTCCACCGTGTCGTCGCCCGGCGTCGCCATCTCGGCCAGCGCGCGCGCCCGAACGTCGGCCCGGGTCAGCTGCGCGCCGTCGGCGAACAAGAAGCTCTCCACGTCGAACGGCGTGAGATTGCCGCGCGGGTTGAACTGGTTGACCACGGTCAGCGCGTCGTCGGTCCCGATGATTTCGATCACCAGATCGTCCGGGTCTTCGGCCGAGCGTCGGAACCGCACATCCTCGGGCGCGAGCCCCGCGCCGAAGCTGATCGCGTCTTGCCCGTCCAGGCCGTTGGGGCTTGTGTCGATCTCCTCGATGCGGTCTCGGCCCGAGCCGACGCCGAACAGATAGACGTCGTCGCCATTGCCCCCGAGCAGCGTGTCGTCGCCCGCGCCGCCGTCGAGCAGATCGCCGCCGCCGCCGCCCAGGATGCGGTCGTCGCCCGCCGTCGTCGCCGCCGCGATGGCCTCGCCGGTCGCTTCGAGCGCGGTCAGAACGGTCCCGTCGTCGAAAACGAAGCGCTCGACCCGGTTTTTGGCGTCGGCGTAATGGCCGGCGATCGTCAGCGCGTCGGCTCCGCCCGCGAGGGTGATCACCATATCGTCGCCGATGCGGGCGAAAATCGCGTCCGACAGCGCGACCCCGGCCCCGAAGACCACGCTGTCCGGGCCGTCCAGGAACAAATGGTCCTGCACGTTTTCCTCGATGCGGTCGCGACCCGAGCCGAGGCCGAAGCGATAGCTGTCGCCGCCGGTCGATCCCCGCAGCGTGTCGTCGCCCGCGCCGCCGTCGAGGACGTCCGCCGTGAAAAAGCCCGTGATCAGGTCGTCGCCCGGCGTCGCGGCCTCGGCCAGCAGCCGGGCGGCGATCGCGTCGCTGGTCAGCGTCGCGCCGTCGGCGAAGACGATGCTTTCGATATCGCTCCAGGCGCCCAGATAGGACGCGTTTTCGAACTGCCCGCGCACGGTGATCTGGTCCGGGGCGTCGTCGAAGCCGATCAGCAGATCCGCGCCCGAGCGCGACAGCCGCAGCGCGTCGGCGTCGAGCCCGGCGGCGAACTCGATGCGGTCGGCTTCGGCGTAGGAGACGAAGGCGCGGCTTTCTTCAATGACGTCCTGGCCGAAGCCCGGCGCGAAGACGTAGACGTCTGACCCGTCGCCGCCTCGCAGCGTGTCGTCGCCCGCGCCGCCGGCCAACCGGTCGCCGACATGGAACCCGGTGATCAGATCGTCGCCGGCGGTCGCTTCGCGGGCCAGCATGGCGCGGCGCAGATCCGCCACGCTCCAGACCGCGTCGGCGAAGGCGAAGGTCTCGACCTCGTAGGTGCGGACGTTCGGCAGGACGCCGTAGTCGAACTGGTCCTGAACCGTCAGCGTCTCGCCGGTCGCGTCGATCGTCACGACCAGGTCGCGGCCCTGGGTTCCGGCGCGCGAGAACGACACGTCGGTCGTCGCGAGACCTTCGAACCGGATCCGGTCGTCGGTGTTGGCGAGGACGTTGGTCCATTCGTCGACCACCCGATCGTCGCCGTCGCCCGCGCCCCAGAGATAGAGGTCCGAGCCGCTCTCGCCCTCGAGCGTGTCGGCCCCGCCGCGCCCCGCCAGGGTGTCGTCGAAATGGGTGCCGACGATCAGGTCGTCGCCGGCGCCGCCCGCCGCGTCGATGATCTCCTGCGCCAGGGCGCTCCAGTCCTTGACCGAGCCGTCGGCCCATTCGAACCGCTCGATCTGATCAAAGGCCTGCGCCAGGAACACGCCGGTTTCGAGCACTTTGTACTGGTCGGTGATCGTGAGCCGGTCGTCGGTTCCGGCGAGCGTGATCGTCAGGTCCTTCGAGCGCCCTGCGCGCGCGAACACGGTGTCGGCGACCGACACGCCGGGCCCGAAGCGCACGGTGTCGGGCGTCTGGGTCAGCACGTTCCTCTGGTCGTCCTCGATCACGTCGCGGCCGTAGCCGACGTCGAACAGATAGAGGTCGCCCTCGTCGCCGCCCGACAGCGTGTCGTCGCCCGCCTTGCCGTCGAGCGTGTCTCTCGAATAGGCGCCCCACAGCGCGTTGTCGCCGTCGTCGCCGGTCGTCACGTCGGCCAGCACCGCGCGCCAGTCGATCACCGCGCCGTCGGCGAACACGAACTGTTCGATCCGGTCGAACCAGGCGATGTCGAACAGGCCGAACAGGTCGAGCTTCGAGCCTTTGAACTGACCCCGCACCGTCAAAACGTCGTCGGCCCCGGCGATGCGGATCGTCAGGTCGGGGGCCGGCCCGTCGCGGTCGAAGGAGACGTCTTCGGGCGCGATCCCCTCGCCGAACACGACCTGGTCCGCGCGCCGCCAGTCGACCCCGATCAGGCTCGAGAAAGGCGGGTTCACGAACCGCGCCCCGTCGTCGATCACGTCGCGCCCCGAGCCGATCCCGAAGTGATACGCGTCGCCGCCGTCGAGGCCGCGCAGGGTGTCGTCGCCGGCGCTCGCGTCGAAACGGTCCGGCGTGCCGTAGCCGTAGACCATCTCGGCGCCGTCGCTGGCGGCGGCCGCGATCGCGGCCTGCTGCAGATCGGTCCACCCCCACGACAGACCGTTGAACACGATCGCCTCGATCCGCCGGTCGAGGTCGAAATCGCCGTAGCTGATCGGCCCGTAATCCGCCTGTCCGACCAGCGTGATCCGCGCCCCGTCGGACAAGGTCAGCACGATGTCGTCGCTGTCGCCGTCTCGGCTGACCGTGACGTCCGAGGGCAGCAGCTGATCCAGCGCCAGCATGTCGCCGGATCTCAGCAGCGCGTTGGTCCGAACGTCTTCGATCCGGTCGTCGCCGTCGCCGAGGCGATAGAAATACACGTCGCCGCTGTCGCCGCCGCGCAGCGTGTCGTCGCCGCGCCCGCCCTCGATCAGATCTTCGCGGCCCGAGCCGGCGATCACCTCGCCCGCGTCGGAGCCCGTGCCGACGGCCCAGAGCAGGTCGCCCGTCTGCCAGATCTCGCCGTCGGCGAAGTGGATCTCTTCGACGCCGGGCAGCGGCGGGATCGCGCCCGTCGCCGTCGAGGGCGCGGCGAACTGGTTCGCGACGGTCACCTGGTCGGCGCCGTCGGCGACCCGGACCACCAGATCGACGCCCTGCCGCTCGAACACCAGCTCGTCCGCGGTGCGATCGGCGAAGCGCAGCCGGGCGCCGGTCTGGACGGTCTCGCCGTCCGCCACCCGGTCCGCGCCCCAGGCCCCCGAGAACACGTAGACGTCCTGGCCTTTGCCGCCGGTCAGCGTGTCGTCGCCCGCGCCGCCGACGAAGGTCTGCAGCCACGGGCCGCCGTCGAGCCGGGCCAGCGCGTCGGCCCCGTCGCCGCCGAGCCGCGCGCCCTCGACGCCCGCGCCCTCGAGCAGCGCGGCGAGCGGAACCGGGGGCGCCGCGCGGTCCGACGCGAGAACCAGGCTCTGGATCAGGAAATCGTCGCGCACCGAGACCCCGTCGGCCCGCTTCATCGTCTGGGCGAGCGCGGCCAGCGCCGGCCCGTAATCGCTCCGCCACAGCGCTTCGGCGGCCGCGGCGTCGTTCGGGGTGAACAGCAGGAAGGCTTCGGCGGTTCGCGCCAGGGCGTCGGGCGCGGCGGCGGAAAACCGGTCCGCGTCAAGGTCGAACGCCGCCGCCGACAGCGCGTCGGCCCAGGGCCCTTGCGCCGCCAAGCGCAGGGCGGTTTGCGCCACGACGTCCGCCCAGCCGTCGGCGAGCGCCTGAGACGCCGAGGGCCGCGGCGCGCCGGTCGCGTCGCGCGCCGCCAGGGGCGCGCCGGCCAGCGTCTCGAACGCCGCTAGCTGGCGCGCGGCGATCCCGCTCGCGCCGAGCGGGTCCGGCGCGATCCCGTCCGCGTTCGTCCAGGCGATCAGGATGGCCTCGGCCTCGGCGCGCAGCGTCGACCAGCCGGTCGTCTCGGGCAGGGCGGCGAAGGCCTCGACCCGTCCGCGCAGCGCCGCGTCCGCGGTCATCGCGACGCGCAGGTCCGGCGCGGTTCCGACGCCGCGCAAACCCGGAAGCGCCGCCGCGTCGGGCGACACCGCGGCGTCGCCCAGATAGCGGGTGTCGATCTCGTCGGTCTCGAGCAGCGCGTCCGCCACTGTCCCGGTCGAGCCGTCGACCCGAGTGAACCGGCTCTCGGCCCGGATGGCGTTGCCGCGGATCTCGGCCTCGGCCGGGGCCCCGCCCGTCAGGTCGATCGACGCGATCCCCGCGGCGGCGAGGCCGGTCAGCTCTTCGGGCCGGGAGGTCCCGTCGCCGTCGGCGTCGCGCCAGACCAACAGCTCGCCGAACGCCGCGTCGGCGGCGTCGATGCGCCCGTCGGCGTTCGCGTCGAGCGCCGCCAGCGCGGTCAAGCCGGGCGTGTCCGCGTCGCCGAACAGCTCGGAGACGTCGCCGATCGCGCCGTCGCCGTCCAAATCGCGGGCCAGCAACCCGTCGTCGCCGGAGACCCAGGCGGTGCGCTCGGCGAAGCCGTCGGCGTCGAGATCGAAATAGGTCGCCGAGGCCGACAGCCGGGTCAGTTCGATCCCGTCATTGTCGAGATCGAGCACCAGCGGATCCTTGCCGAAGAAGCTCCCGACCGCGACTTTCGAGGCGAGCCGCCAGTGCGCCTCGATCTGGTCGCGGGTGGCGCCGGTGGTGGGCTGTTGACGATAGACCACGACCCCCGCGGTGGCTTCGCCCGTGTCGAAGTCGACGCTGTAATTGTCGATGGTGACGCGCCAGTCCTCGCGCCAAAAGGACTGCACCACCAGGCCGCCGTCCTCGGTCGGCGCGAACTGGAACAAAGAGCTGGCGAAGCTGTCGATCAACGCGACGCCCGCCGCCGCGCCCGGCGTGAAAGACCCGGTGATCGTGACGAAGGGGACGAAATTGGTGATCGCGGTCGTATAGGCCAGCGTCGGCGACCACATCGCCCACGGCCCCTCGACCCAGGGTTGCTGAATGCCGCCATAGACCGGGAACACGTTGAAAAACAGACGGTCCTGGGTCTCGGCGTCCATGATCCGCGTGCCCGCCGACACCGCGAACACGTCCTCTCCGGCGCCGCCGTAGAGCGTGTCTTCGCCCGACCAGGCGGCGAGCCAATCGTCGCCCGCGTCGCCGTAGATCACCGCGCCGTCCGGCCGGTCGCCCCCGCGACGTCCGCCGAGCGCCAAGATCGCGTCGTCGCCGTCGCCGCCGACCAGGCGCGCGCGCAGATCTTCGAGCGCCTCGCGGCGCAGGTCCTCCTGACCCGCGGCGGGCGCCTCGCCGATCAGCTCGCCGGCCCGCTTCAGTTCGGGCCCGTAGGCCAGCAGCCAGTCGTCGCCGCCGGCCCCGTAGAGCTCGCCATAGCCGGTGTGCAGCGCCACGTTGGTCGCGTCCGAGCCGATCAGCGCCGCGGCGTCCGACCCGACCAGCCAGGCGTTCTCGTCGCCGGCGAAGGCGGGGGCTTCGCCGGCCGCCAAGTCTAGCGTCGGGGCCAGCGACTGGTAGATTGTGGACGCGCCGACCGTCATCACGTTCAACAACGCGTCGAGGAACAGCTCCGGCAGCACCGCCTCGATCGTGTTGAGCGTGTCGAGCAGCCATCCGACGCCGTCGGCCAGGGCGCTGTCCGGCCAGTCGGCTTCGGCGACGGTCCGCAATTTCTGCAGCGTGTCTTTGAAGCCGATATAGCCGACGATCGACAGGCCGGCGATCGCCGCCCCTGCCCCGATCGGGCCCGCCAAGAACAGCGCGCGGACGCCCAAGGCGGCGACGACCCCGACGCCGGCGTCGAAGGCGAACTGAGCCGCGTTCTCTTGCAAATACTCGCCGAACGTCGCCGGCGCGTTTTGGGGGTCTTCGATCTGTTGGAGGCGATAGTCGGCGTAGATGTCGATCGCGGCGGTCGCCATGCCGAACACGCTCGCCACGGTCTTCAAGACGAGGTCGGGCTTGAGATCGAGCGCCACGCTGCGGTCGTAGTCGACCAGCGCCTCGCTCAGGCGCCCGTTCGACTGGGCGTCGATGGCGTCGAAGGTTTTGGGGTCGATGGTCTTGATCTGTTTGACGATCGCGATCAGGTCCTCGGCGGCCCGCCTGTCCAGCGTCCGGTTGGCGAGGGCGACGCTGGCGCGTTCGAAAAACTCTTCGCGCGTAATCGCGTCATAGGTCTTGTCAGGGAACAGGTCGGCTCGGCTGACGAAAGACGTGAATTGCCTTTCAAGTTCTAAATATTCTGGGGATCGAACAATATCAAAAAACTTCTGGCGGTCGCTGTCGGGGTTGTCGCCGTTTGGGTCGTTGCCATTGGTCTCGGCGAACACGTTCCGCGCCAGAACCAGGCCTTTGACTTCGTCGGACCATCTGATCTGATTGGGCGGTTCGAAATATCTCTGAAGAGACGTTTCGGGGATCAGGCGCATAATTTCGAGCGAGAGGTCGCCCGTCCGAGGGACGCCGCCGGCGTTTTTTCGGATTTCGTAGATTTTCTCGAAAAGGGGGTGCTTTTCGACGTTTTCGTACGCGAAATAGGCGCGGGTGTCCGGATGTTCGAGATGCGCCTTCGCGGTGGGGCCCTTGAGCGCCGTCGTCCCGACTTGCGCGCCGGCGTTATTGAACTCCAGCGTCACCATTTCCCCGAAAACGCCGGCGTATCGATCCAGGATGTCTTGATGCAGCAAGTGCACCGAGA
Organism: uncultured Neomegalonema sp.; assembly: GCA_964491865.1. GTDB lineage: Bacteria > Pseudomonadota > Alphaproteobacteria > Rhodobacterales > Rhodobacteraceae > JBCBRF01. Next base: position 13,606 of record CAZBIG010000007.1, read on the forward strand.
TGTAATCCATGAAGGTGAGCATCTTCACCTTGCCGTCGAGGCGAATTTGTCGAACCGTCTCTTCGTGCTCCGCCAACGCCTCGGGCGACGTGTCGCCGGAGGCCGCGAAGCGGTTCTCTTCCGCCATCACCTGCTGTTCGGTTCGGCGCGTCAGTGCGTTCAAAAACCGGTCTGAGTCGTCGTTGACGTCGTTCCGTTCGAAGATGACGTCTTCGTAGGCTTTGACGTGCTTGCCGCGATGGGTCGCGCTGCCGCCCGTCATCGCGCCGATCGTGGACTCGGGCCCCCAGACGCCGTTCGGCAAGCCGTTCGGGTTGATCGTGCCGCTCGGGTCGATCGCCTTCATCAGGCGCTCGAGGATTAAGGGCCAAAAGTTGGCCGGGATAATGTGCGCGTCTTGAAACCCATCCGTGGTGCTTGTGCTCGATGCGCGGAACAGGCGCTTGGCGGAAGGGCTGTCGACATCGGCCAGGTTTAGCGAGCCCATTTTCTCGTCCCCCCGTCGGTCCGCGCTAAGCGCGGGGTGAGTAAGCGAAACCGGTGATTTTATTCTTCTCGATCAGCTCAATGAGCTGTGAGCTGGCGTACAGGCCGCCCCACCTGTACTTGTCGACGAACAAATGGTGGTCGCCGATTTTCTTTGGATCGAAAAACAGCTCGCCCGGCTTCACTTCGTACCAGAACTGGCCCATCACGCGGGTCGATCTCTCGTGGTCGGTGGCGTCCAGACGGGTGCAGACATTCAAGAAATAATATTCGTGCAGCGACTTGTCTTCTTTCAGTTCCACAGTCGCCCGCACCATCTGATGCCGTCCGGGTTCGAGTTCCTGGAGAATCTCGTAAAATCTCCGGCTCACATATTTTCGGCCGTCTATTGCCAGCGCGTCGGCTAATTTTTTTCGTTTGCTTTTGAACAACAGCTTGGTCGGGACATTCCGAAGGTCGATGGGACGACCAAGGTCGTGGTCCCATTTCTCGAAGAGCCCCCAACCGTCGAACTTTTGCTTGTTGAGATAAGGCAGCTCTCGCAGCGCGCCGTTCAGGGCCACGATCTCAGGGAATGCGTGGCCGATCCGATCGACGGCGATGGAATAATACATCGGTCTCTCGCCTCGCGTTCAGACAGCGGGCGACACAGCTCTCGACGCGAAATCGCGACTCATCCCGCCCGGTGCTTTGGTAGCTGCGGGGTTAACCAAGGGTCAACGACAGTTCTGTGAAAAAACCATTTTCCGACAGGACCTGCGGCCTCGGGGTCAGCCGGCCGCGGCGCGGTCGCGGGCCGGGTCGGCTTCGACGCCGAGGGTTCGGCGCACCAGCGCGTTCAAGGTGATGAGGCCGAGCGCGCGCCCGTCCTCGGCCTCCACCACGACCACCGCGTCGGGCGCGCCGTGGAGCAGCTCGAAGATCTCGCTCACGCGCTGGTCGGGCGGGGCGACGCGGAGCGGCTTCAGGAACTCGGCGACCGAGCGGCGATCGAGCTCGGGGTCCATCACGTCCCAACTCTCGAGCACCACGGCGGCGGCGACCCGCTCGGCCCCGCCGGCGCGGTCGGTGAGCGGGATTAGACGTTGGCCCGTGTCCCGGCGCAGGCGCGCCAAGGCCTGCATGGGCGCGCTGCGGTCGGCGCGCGAAAGCTGGTCGAGCGGCCACATCGCGTCGGCGGCGGTCATCTGGGCGAAATCGAGCACCCGGCGCACTTGCCCGTCGCGAAACGCCGCCAGCGCCCCGGCGCGCTCGGCCATCGAAACCGCGGCGGCGATCTCGTCGCGGCCCGAGCCCGCGCCGTCGGGCCGGCCGCCCACCAGCCGCGTCACCGCGCCCGCGACCAGCGAGAAGGCCCAGATCAGCGGGGCGAGGACGGTCCGCAGCCAGGCCAGCGGAACGGCGATGACCGGGGCGATCTGATCGGCTTTCTGCTGATAGACCGACTTCGGCACGATCTCGCCCAAGATCAAAAATAGCGGCGTGAAGACCAGCAGCGCGATCCACTCGCCGTTGTCGGCGAACAGACGCACCATCAGGAACGCGCCCACGGTGGTCAGCGCGACGCTGGTGATGTTGGTGCCGATCAGCGTCAGGGTCAGCAGCCGGGTCGGGTTTTCCAGCAGCTTCAAGGCCAGTTTCGCGCCGCTCGAGCCGCTTGCGGCGCGGTGGCGCAACCGCGCGCGGTCGGCGCTGACGAAGGCGAGCTCCGCCCCGGAGAAAAAGCCCTTCAGCGCCAGCAGCGCGAGCATCAAACCCAAGGTGGTCAGCAGATCCGTCGCCATCACGCCTCCTCCGACCGGGCCGGCTCGCGCCGGGTCGGCTCGGGCGCCGCGCCGCCCGACGCTGGGGGCCGCCGGGGGGGCGGGCGAGGGGCGGCGCCGGGGGGGCGGGGCGGCCGCCGGCGCCGCGG
>CAZBIG010000007.1:16013-24632 GCA_964491865.1 uncultured Neomegalonema sp.
GCCCCCCGCCGAGGCCCCCGCCGCCGCATCGCCGTTCGCCGCGTCGCGCGCGATCGCTTCGAGCGCGGAGCGCGAGGCTTCGGGCGCGATCACCACGTCGCGGATCAGCAGCTTCTCGCGGGACGCCACGCGGTAGATCAGCCCGCCTTCCACCAGCTCTTCGCCGGGCTCGGGCAGCCGTCCGCAGAGCCGCATCAACAGCCCGCCCACGGTGGCGACGCTGGGGTCGTCCGGCACGGCGAAGCCGCTCGCTTTTCGCAGCGCCCGCAGCGGCGTCAGCCCCGAGCAGCGCACCACGCCGGGGGCGGGAAAACGGATCGCGGCCTGCGGCTCGAAATGCACGCGCCGGCCCGCGACCAGAAAACCGAAGACGTCGTCGGCCGAGACCAGCCCCTCGACGCCGCCCCATTCGTTCACGACGATCAGGGCGTGGCGCCGGCCGCGTTTGAACAGCTCCGCCGCCTGGGCGACCGAGAGCGTGGCCGGCGCGAAGCTGGCGGGTTCGAGCAGATCGTCGAGCGTGATCGCGTCGGCCGGCTTCTCGGACAGCGCCGCCAGCACGCGCTCTTCTTTCAGCACGCCGACGATCTCGTCGCGGTGGTTGCGATAGACCGGCACGCGGCGATGGCGGAGCCGGCGAAACGCGTCGAGGATCGCCTCGACCGGCTGATCGGCGTCGATAAAGGCGACGCGCGGGCGCGGCACCATGATCTGGGTGATCTCGACGGTCGAGGCTTCGACCAAGTGCTGGATCATGCCCCGTTCGGGCTTTGTCAGGGCGCCTTGCTTCTCGACCTCGCGCAGCAACGTGGCGAATTCGTCGGGGCTGAGCAGGTTGCGGGCGTTCGGCGCGTCTCCGATCAGCGCGCGGGTCAGCCGGTCGGCGATCAGCCGCACGACGAACCGCAGCGGCGCGATCAGCCGCACCCAGGGCGTCATGACGGGTTCGGTGACGCGCGACGCCACGGCCGCCGGGTTGGTCACCGCCACCGCTTTGGGCGTGATCTCGCCGAACAACAGCAACAGCGGCAGCATGATCGCGGTGTTCGCCCAGGCGGCCGCGTTCGGGTCGCCCAGCACCGCCAGCAGGATGCCGGCGAGATTGATGGTGGCCGCGATGTTGATCAGCTCGTTCCCGCACAGGATCGAGACGATCAGCTGCCGGGGTTGATCGAGCAGGCGGCGGACCCGCCGGCCCTGGCTGGGGTCGCGCGTTTCGATGCGCTCGAGGTCCGGTTCGCGCAGGGCGAAGAGGGCGGTCTCGGCGCTCGAGAAAAACGCCGAGGCGGCGAACAGCAGCACCTGCAGCGCCAGCCGCGCCAGGATCTCCGGATCTTCGAACGCCGCCCAATCGATGGTCATGGCCGCCCCTCAGCCGACCGCGGCGCCGATGCGACGCGCGGCTCGCGCGACCTTGTGTTTACGACGTCGCCGCCGAGGCGCCAGCGCGGCGGCTCGGCGCGGCCCGGAAGCTTCGGCGCTGCGGCGCGCGCGCCGCGCTCGGCGCCCGAGAGCCTATAGGCCGCGCCGCGAGACCTTGGCCTCGACGCGCGCGCCTTTTAAGAGCCGGGGATCGCTGTCGCTTTTCCGTCGCTTTCGAGGCCGCCATGGACACCGCCCTTCCCGCCGACGACGCGTCCGCCGCCGGGGGCAAGGACCGCCTGGCCTCGGCCGTGCAGCGCTCGAGCCCGTTCAGCCGCGCAGGGCTCGAGGAGCGGCTGTTCACCTGGCTGTTCCGCGGGCTGGTCTATCCGCAGATCTGGGAGGATCCGGAAATCGACATGGAGGCGCTGGCGCTCGGGCCCGCGTCGCGCATGATCACCATCGCGTCGGGCGGCTGCAACGCGCTGTCCTATCTGACGGCCGAGCCCGCCGAGGTGATCGCGGTCGACCTCAACCCGTGTCACGTCGCGCTCGTGAAGCTGAAGCAGGCCGGCTTTCGCCACGCGCCGAGCTATCAAGCCTTTTACCGGTTCTTCGGCGAGGCCGACCATCCGGACAATCCGCGCTTCTACGACCAACGCCTCGCCCCCCATCTCGACGCGACCAGCCGCGGCTACTGGGAGGGGCGCGACTGGCTGCTGCGTCGGCGGGTGCGGGGCTTCGCGCGCAATCTTTACGCGAAGGGCCTGCTCGGCAATTTCATCGGGATCGGCCATCTGGGCGCGCGCCTCCTCGGCGTGCGCCTGGGCGACATGCTGGCCTGCGGCGACATGGCCGAGCAACGGCGGTTCTTCGACGAAAAGATCGCGCCCATGTTCGAAAGCCGGCTCGTGCGCTTCGTCACGCGCTTCCGCGCGTCGCTGTTCGGCCTCGGGATCCCGCCGGCGCAGTATGACAGCCTGGCCGTCGAGGGCGACGGCGACATGGCGGTCGTGCTGAAGCGGCGGCTCGAGAAGCTGCTGTGCGATTTTCCGCTGTCCGAGAACTATTTCGCCTGGCAGGCGCTGGCCCGGCGTTATGCGGGCGGCGACGCGGGGCCGCTGCCGCCCTATCTGCGCAGCTCGGCGTTCGAGGCGATGCGCGGGCTGGTCGATCGGCTGTCCGTCGAGAACCGGTCGGTCACCGAGCGGCTCGCCGTCGAGCCGGCCGCGGCGCTCGACGCCTATGTGCTGCTCGACGCGCAAGACTGGATGACCGACGCGCAGCTGAACGCGCTGTGGGACGAGATGACCCGGACCGCGAAACCGGGCGCTCGGGCGATCTTCCGCACCGCCGACATTCCATCGCTGTTGCCCGGACGCGTGCGCGAAGAGACCTTGGCCCAGTGGGACTATCAGGCCGAGCGCTCCGAGGCGCTCGGTCGGCGCGACCGTTCGGCGATCTACGGCGGCTTCCACCTTTATGTGCGGAAGGGCTGAGTCGTGAGCGGCCCCGAACGCGACAGCGAAGCCCCCGGCGCGGGGGCGGGCGACCAGCGCCACGGCGCGCTGATGGACGCGGTCTATCGCAATCAACGCCATATCTATGACGCCACGCGGAAATATTTCCTGCTCGGCCGCGACGCCGTGATCGACCGGTTGCGGCCGAACCCCGGGGACGCGGTGCTCGAGGTCGGCTGCGGCACGGGGCGCAATCTGATCCTGGCCGCCCGCCGCTACCCCGAGGCGCGCTTCTTCGGCTTCGACATTTCCGAAATGATGCTCGAGACGGCGCGCGCTAAAATCGCCGCCGCGGGGCTGGCCGATCGGGTTCAGCTGGCCCAGGCCGACGCCGCGGCTTTCGAGTCCGAGGCGCTGTTCGGGCGGAAAATGGACCGGGTGTTTCAGTCCTACACGCTGTCGATGATCCCGCCCTGGCGCGCGGCGCTCGACCGCGGCGTGGCCGCGCTGACGCCGTCGGGCCGGCTGCATGTGGTCGATTTCGGGCAGCAGGAGCGGCTGCCGGGGCTCGCCAAGACGGCGTTGCGGGCGTGGCTGGCCAAGTTCCACGTCGCGCCGCGGGCCGATCTGCGCGAAGCGCTCGAAGACGCGGCGGCGCGTCACGGCCGGACGGCGCGGTTCGAGACGCTGTATCGCGGCTACGCCTGGCTCGGCGAGGTCGCATGAGCGGCGGGCGCGGACGCCGCGTCGGCGCGAGGCGGCTGTGACCGGCGCCCCCGGCCCGCGACCGCGCAGCGACTGGCTGCTGTGGCCGAACCAGTTGACGCTGACCCGGTTCTACGCCGCGGCGCTGCTGCCGGCGGCGTTGTGGGGCCTCGAGGATCGGGCGACGGCCGAGGCCGTCGCGCTCGGCCTGTTCGTCTACGCCTCTCTCACCGACTTCGTCGACGGCTATGTCGCGCGGCGTTTCAAGCTGACCTCGGCGCTCGGGGCGCAGCTCGACACCCTGGCCGACAAGGCGCTTCTGATCAGCGCGCTCGCGGCGTTGTCGGCGACCCGCTTCGAGGACGCCCCGCTGTTCTGGGCGGGCGCGGCGCTGATCGCGCTGCGCGAGGTCGGGGTCACGCTGTTGCGGCGGTGGCGTCGCGGCGCGTCCGGGTTGACGACCACGCTCGCCGCGAAATGGAAGACCACCCTGCAGATGGCGGCGGTCTCGACGCTGCTGACCGTCGGTCCGATCGGCCGCGCGCTCGGCGACGGCGCCGGCCAGGCGGTCGAGACCGTCGGGCTCGCGCTGTTCGCGGCGGCGGTGTGGCTGACCGTGTCGACCGGGCTCGCCTATCTGCGCGCCGCGTTGGCCGCCGACCCCGGCTGAGCGGCGCGGCCGAGCGCGCCCCGTCGGCGCGGGCCGAGCACCGGATCCACAATGGCGAAATCGATCGCGTCGCCGATCCGGGCGATCGCGGGATCTTTGGGCGACGGGAAGCCGTAGACCGCGGTGCCGATCCCCGCGTCTCGGGCCGCCAGGGCGAGCGTTCGATCGAACAGCCGCTTGTGAAAGCAGATGCCGTCGATCCCGTCCGGCAGGCCGTCGCGGATCGCTTTGGGGTCGAGCCAGCGCAGGTTCACGTTGTGCTGGTTGAATTGCCCGACCCGCTGGCGAAAGCGCTCGCCCCGCGCGACGTACGGAAACCGGTTGAACAGGAAATAGTCGGTCGCCGGCGCGCCGGCCGCGCGCGCCCGACGCAGCGGCGCCACGGCCAGAAACACCACCGCTTCGGGGGCGGCCTCGCGCACCAGCGCCACCTCGTCGAGATGCCAGCAGATGAAGGCGGCTTCGCGCTCGGGACCGAGCAGCTCGAGCGTGCGGCGGGTCGCGCGGGCGGCCGCCGTGGTCTTGACGTCGAGAAACACGCGCCGGGTCGGGGCGCCCGCTTCGGCCAGCCGTTCGATCACGACTTCGAGCGGTTTCGCGGCGCCCTCGAAGGGTTTGCGCGCCAACGTGAAGATCGGCGCGTGGAACACGGCGATGCTGCCGTCGGCCAAGTGACGCAGGTCGAGCTCCACCCCTTCGAACCCGGCCAGGCAGGCGGGGTCGAAATCGGTCAGGCGCCGCTCGTCGCGGAACGGTCGGTGCGCGATCATCTTCATCAGAGCTCTCCCTCGCCGCGCCGGCCCCCCGCTTGCCTCGCCGGCCGCCGCCCGTCATGCTGACGCTGAGGAAGCTATGCGGCGCGCGGGCGACGAGCGGAAGCCGCATCGCCCCGCGACGCGCCGCCGCCGTGGCCAGCCGGCGACGTTTTCGCGGGCCGCGGCGCCGCGCGGGCGGGCGCGACCGATCGGGCCGCGTCGGCCCGGGACCCGAGCGCGCGAGACCTGGGACCGGGCGGATCGGGACCGGGCGGATCGGGGCCGTGGGATCGGGGCCGTGGGCGGATGGGAGGAGCGAGCCATGAGCGGACCTGGGCGCAGCGTATATCTGAGGCGGCACGGGCTGCGGAGCTCGGATCTTGAGATCGATCCGCCCTCGGGCCCGCCGATCGCCGTCGACGTCATGGGCGCGGACGCGGATCCGGCCGAGCTGGTGGCCGGCGTCGCGTTGGCGGCCGAACGGGATCCGGCGCGCCGCTTTTTGCTGTGCGGCGACGCCGCCGTGATCGCGCCGGCGGTCGCTCAGGCCGAGGCCCTGGCCGGCCGCGTCGAGATCCGCCACGCCCCGAGCGCCATCGCCATGGCGGACAAGCCCTCGGACGCGATCCGCCGCGCCGAGGGCTCGAGCATGGCGGCGGCGCTCGACGCGGTGGGCGCGGGCGAGGCGACCGCGGCGGTCTCCTCCGGCAATACCGGCGCGCTGATGGCGATGGCGTCGCTGCGGCTTGGCCGGGTCGAGGGCGTCGCGCGCCCGGCGATCGCGGTCCTGTGGCCGACGGTGTCGGACGGCAAACAGACGGTGGTGCTCGACGTCGGCGCCGACGTGAAAATGGACGCCAAAACCCTCGAGCAGTGCGCGCAGATGGGCGCGCTCTACGCCGCGGTGGCGTTCGAGACGGCGCGGCCCCGGGTTGGTCTGCTGAATGTGGGGGCCGAGGCGCATAAGGGCGCGGCCGTGCTGCACGAGGCGTCTGAACGGATCGCGGCCGCGGCGCGTCAAGCGGGCTTCGCCTATCACGGGTTCATCGAAGCGAACGACATACCGATGGACGTGGTGGACGTGGCCGTGACCGACGGCTTCACCGGCAATGTCGCGCTAAAAGCCGCCGAGGGCACCGCGCGGCTGATCCAGCGCAAGATGAAAGAGAGCCTGACCCAGACGCCCTTGGCGCGGGTCGGCGCGCTGTTGGCCTCGGGGGCGCTGAGGGACCTGAAGCGCCGGCTCGATCCGCGGGCGGTGAACGGGGGCGTGTTTCTCGGCCTGCGCGGCGCGGTGGTGAAAAGCCACGGCGCGGTGGACGCCACCGGCTTCGCCGCCGCGATCGCGCTCGCCCACCGTGTGGGCGCAGGCGGCCTGGCCGCGCGCGTCACTCGCGCGCTCGAGGTGGATCGCGCGGCCTGAGACGCTTTCGGCGCCGACAGGCCGTCCGCCCCGAGCTTCGCCCTTCGCTTCGCGTCTCGCTTCGCCGGTGGCGGCGGGGGGACGGCGGCGGGCGCGGGGTCAGATGAGCCGCGCCGCCGTTTCGGACGGGTCGGCGGCGAACCAGGGCCGCCGGTGGGGGTCCGGGGCGGCGCCGAGGGCCGCGCGGATGCGCCCGAGCGCCGGACCGCGCAACTGAGCCTTGATCGCGGCATAGGCCGCCGGCGGGCTTTCGGCCAGGGTCAGGGCGCGGGCGCGCGCCATATCCGGCAGGTCGCGCGCCTCGACCGCCTCGTCGATCAGCCCGGCGGCCAGCGCCCCGTCGAGATCGATCAGCCGCCCGCCGAGCATCAAGCGGCGCGCCGCCGACGGCGTCAGTTCGGCGCGGGCGATCTCGATCGCGGCGACCGGAAAGGGCACGCCGACGCGGACTTCGCTGAGGCCGAACCGCGACGGGCCCGCCGCCGCCAAGCGCGCGTCCGCCGCCAGCAGCAAGAACGCGCCGCCCGCCACGGCCGACCCGTTGGCCGCCGCCACCAGCGGCTTCGGAAACGCGTACAGCGCCTCGTAGCAGCGGTTGAGCGCGTCCACGACGGCCGCTTGGCCCTCCAGATCGAGCCCGGGCAGCGCCTTCAGGTCCATGCCCGCGGACAGCGCCCGGCCCGCGCCCGTCAGCACCGCCGCCCGCGCGTCGGGATCCGCGGCGACGGCCGACACGGCGTCGGCGATCCGGTCGAGGAACGGAGCCGTCAAGGCGTTGATCGGCGGACGGTCGATCGTCAGGACGGCCACGCCGTCGGCGTGCTCGATCCGCACCCGGCCGTCCGCGGGAGCGTCGGTCGGCTTGGACGTGTCGGTCGGCATGGCCGCGTCGGTCGGCTTGGGATTATCGGTCGGCTTGGAATTGTCGGTCATCGGTCGCTCCGCGCCAGCGCGGGGCCAGCGTGACGCGCCGAGGCCGGGGCGCGCAAGGGTCGGGCTCGACAAGACAGGCGAGCCCCGGGCCGGCGCTGGTCGTCGGCGAGGGCGGGCCGCGGCGTCTCAGGCGGCGAAGGCGACCGCGATCGGCGCGAACGGCGCGTTCGTGAAGCGCGCCTCCCAGCGCTCGCCCGGCGCGATCGCGCGCGCATCGGTGAGCGTGCCGGTCGAGACCAAGTCGCCAGCGGCCAGCGGCGGCTCCTCGGGCCGCGCCGCGAGGGCGACGACCAGATGGCGCAGCGCCGTCAGCGGTCCGCCCAACACCGCCGCGCCCACGCCGGCTTCGACCGCCGCGCCGTCGCGCTCGAGCGTGACCCCGAGGCCCGGCAGCGCGGCCAGTTCGACCGGCGACAGCGCGCGCTGCCGGCCGAGGAGCAGACGGCCGTGCAGCGCGTTGGCCGCGGCGGCGTCGGCGGTGCGGAAACGCCAACCGGGATAGACCGAGTGCACGAGCTCGAAGGCGGGGGCCGCCCAGGCCACGCAGTCGGCCAGCGCGGCGTCGTCCATCTCGGGCCGCGGTTCGGCCGACAGGGCGAGCACGATCTCGGGTTCGATCCGCGGTTCCAGCAGCCCGCCGAGCGACACCGGCCCCGGCCCGAGGGCGCGCACGCTGCGGTCCGTCATCCGGCCCCAAATCGGCGCGTCGATCGTGTAGCGCTCCCAGAGCGCGCGGTTGGTGAAGCCGAGTTTGCGGCCGACCGGGCGTCCGCCCCGCAGCAGGTTCAGCTTGGCGGCGGCGCGGAACGCCAGATCGACGCTGAACCGTTCGAGGCGGTCGCTGAAAGGGGCGATCGGCGCGCCGGCCGCCAGCGCGAACGCGGTTTCATGGGCGACGCGCGACGCCAGCTCGTCCGGATCGATGTCAAACATGCGCATATCCTCGCGCCGCGCCCGCCTTGAGGTCGACAGAGCGCCCGAGACGGGCTGCGGCGCAAGGGCCCGGACGTCGCATGGCGGCCGCGGTCGCCGGGCCCGGCCCGCGCCGTCAGCTTTCGTCGCGCCAGACGGTGCGATACAGGTCGAACCGACGGTCGCGCAGGTTGCGCACCGCGCCACGGCTGCGCGCCCAGCCGAGATCCTCGAGATCGAGATCGGCGACCGCCACCATCTCGACATTCTCCGACGCCTCCGCGGCGATCCCGTCGCGCGCGAAGGGATAGTCGCAGGGGGTCAGGATGGCGCTTTGAGCGTATTGGATGTCCATGTTCTCGACGTTCGGCAGATTGCCGACATTGCCCGACAGCACGA
>CAZBIG010000008.1:0-21860 GCA_964491865.1 uncultured Neomegalonema sp.
CCTCCTCGGCGCGGGCGGCGCAGGCGCGGGCGGCGGCGCGGGCGCCGCGCCGCGGATCCGCCGCGCGCGCGGGCCCGACCGGACGGTCGCGGCGGGCACGCTCGGCACCGCGCTCGCGATGGCCGCGGTCGCGCTGGTCGACCTCGCTCCGGTCGCGATCGCCGCCGCGCTGGTCGCGGGCGTCTCGTGGATCGCGGTGCTCTCGAGCCTCAACGTCTCGGCCCCGACCGCGCTGCCCGACTGGGTGCGCGCGCGCGGGCTCGCGGTGTTCCTCACGGTTTTCTTCGGCTCGATGGCGGTCGGCAGCCTGGTCTGGGGCCAGGTCGCGGCGGGCCTGTCGGTGCCGACGGCGCTCCTGATCGCGGCGGGGGGCGCGGTCGCCGCAATCCCGCTGGTCCGCGGCGCGCGGCTGAACCAGGGGACCGAGATCGACCACACGCCCTCGATGCACTGGCCCGAGCCCGTGGTCGCGGGCGGCGCGGCGGAGGCAGACGGCCCGGTCACGATCCGCGTCGCCTACCGCGTCGCCGAAGAGGACCGTCCTGCGATGCTCGCGCTTCTCCGCCGCCTGCGCGACGCCCGGCGCCGGGCCGGCGGGCGGCGTTGGCGGGTGATGCGCGACGCCGCCGACCCCGAACGTTTGGTCGAAAGCTGGGACGAGCCGTCCTGGGCCGCGCATCTGCGCCACCACGCCCGCGTGACCGAGACCGAGCGCGCGCTGCAAGCCGAGATCGCTGCGCTTCACCTGGGCGACGAGGCGCCCGCGGTCGAACACCTGCTGTCGCCTCTCGAGAGCGCGCCGTGATCGCGCTCGCGCCCGTGACGCCGGACACCTACGACGCCGTCCTCGATCTCGACGTGACCGAGGCGCAGCGCCGGTTCATCGCGACGACCGTCCAGTCGCTGGCCGACGCCTATGTCCACGGCGCCCCCGCCTTCGCCGCGATCGAGGGCGAGACGGTCGTGGGCTTCGCGCTCCTTTTTCCCTACGATCGCGACGGGCGGCCGGCGCTCAACATCGTCCGCCTGATGATCGACCGGCGCCATCAGGGCCGGGGCCTCGGCCGCGCGCTCCTCGACGCCGTGATCGCGCACGCCGAGACGCTGACGCCGCGCCCGGTCGACCTCCGCCTCTCGGTGAAGCCCGACAACGCCGCCGCGATCCGCCTCTACGAAAGCGCCGGCTTCGCGCCGACCGGCGAGATGGACGATGACGAACGGGTCTTCGCCCGGCCCCTCGATGCCGCCACTATGAACGCCGCCTGCAAAGCATCCCGCGAGCAGAAGGAGAGACCATGAGCTGGAGAGCCTGCCCCGACCCCGCGCCCGGCGACCGCCCCGCCTGCGAGGCCGTCGAGATGACCATCGTCCCGCGCGCGGTCGATCTCGGCGAGATGGAGGTCCGCCGCGTGCTCCCGGCGCGCGAGCGCCAGATGGTCGGGCCCTTTATCTTCGTCGATCAAATGGGCCCGGCCGAATTCCTGACCGACCAGGGCATCGACGTGCGCCCGCACCCGCACATCAACCTCGCCACCGTCACCTATCTGCTCGAGGGCGAGATCCTGCACCGCGACAGCCTCGGCACCGAAATGGCGATCCGCCCGGGCGCGGTGAACTGGATGAAGGCGGGCCGCGGGATCGTCCATTCCGAACGCACGGCGCCCGCGCTCAAAGCGACCGGCCAGCGGCTCTTCGGCATGCAGACCTGGGTCGCGTTGCCGGAAGCGGAGGAAGAGAGCGACCCCGCCTTCGTCCACCACGGGGTCGACGAGCTGCCCCACGTCAATGACGGCAAACTCGGGCTGCGGCTCATCGCCGGGCGCACCCACGGGCTCTCCTCGCCGCTCAAAACCGCGTCCGAGACGCTTTACGCCGATATCGCGCTTCGCGCCGGCGGACGGTTCGACGTCGAGGCCGAGATGGCGGAGCGCGCGCTTTACGTCCTCTCCGGCACGGTCAGCCTCGACGGCGCCAGCCACGAGGCGGGCCGGCTCCTGATCCTCCGACCCGGCGGGCGGGTCGACGTGACCGCCGAGACCGACGCCCGGCTCATGCTCTATGGGGGGGAACCGATGGAGGGCCCGCGCTACATCTGGTGGAACTTCGTCTCCTCGCGGCTCGAGCGGATCGAAGCGGCGAAGGAGGAATGGGCGAAGGGCCGGTTCGAGACCGTCCCGGGCGACGAAGAGGAGTTCATCCCGCTGCCCGACGGCCCGGGCGAGCCGCGCCGCGCGACCGGCGGGCGGGCGTTCGGCGACGGCGCGGCGGAGGACCGTCCGTGACCGGCGCGATCCAGGGGGTCCACCATGTCACCGCGATCTGCTCGGGACCGCAGGACAATCTCGACTTCTACGCGCGGGTGCTCGGCCAGCGGCTGGTGAAGCGCACGGTCAATTTCGACGATCCTGGCTCCTACCACCTCTACTACGGCGATCGGACCGGCGCGCCCGGCACGATCCTGACCTTCTTTCCCTTCCTCGACGCAGGGCCCGGCCGGTGTGGGCCGGGCATGGCGAGCGCCGTCGCCTACGAGACCGGCGCCGGCGGCTGCGGCGCGATGGTCGCGCATCTCGCGGCCCACGGCGTCGACTTCGACGGCCCCGAGGAGCGGTTCGGCGAAAGCGTGCTCAGGATCGCCGATCCGGACCGCCTGCCGGTCGAGATCGTCGAGCGGGACGGCGCGACGGGCGACCGTCTGGGCCGGATCTGCGGCGTCACGCTGTGGCTCGACGATCCCGAGCCCACCGCGCGGCTTCTGACGGGGCTGCTCGGAATGGAGGAGGCGGGGCGCGCGACAGCACCCGCGGGCGAGCGCCGCCGGTTCGTCATGCCGGACGGCGGCGCGGTCGATCTTCTGCGCTCCGCGGCGCCGACGATCGCGCGGCAGGGCGCCGGCACGATCCACCATGTCGCCTTTCGCGCCGCGGACGACGCCGAGCAGAACGAGTGGCGGGCGCGGCTGATCAAGGCCGGTTTCGAGGTAACGCCCGTAATCGACCGGCAGTACTTCAACGCGATCTATTTCCGCGAGCCCGGCGGCGCGCTCTTCGAGATCGCGACCGATCCGCCCGGCTTCGCGGTCGACGAGCCTGTCGAGACGCTCGGCCGCGCTCTGAAGCTGCCGCCCCGATACGAGCCCGACCGCGCGCGGATCGAACGCCTTCTCCCGCCGATCCGGCTGCCGGCATGAGCGCCGATCCGCACCGGGACGGCAGGCTCAGACGGGCTGGGGCGAGCCCCGCGCGGGCCGCCGGCGCGCTGGTTCTCCTGCACGGGCGCGGCGGCTCGGCCGAGGACATGCTCGGCCTGGCGGAGGCGCTCGCGCTCCCCGACCTCGCGCTTTACGCCCCGGAGGCGGCGGGGCGGTCCTGGTGGCCCGCGAGCTTTCTCGCGCCGATGGCCGACCTCGAGCCTTGGCTCGGCTCCGCGCTTCGGGCGGCCGGGCGCGCGGTCGAGGCGGCGGCCGCGGACGGGATCGCGCCCGCGCGCATCCATCTCCTCGGGTTCTCCCAAGGGGCCTGCCTCGCGCTCGAGGCATTGGCGCGGCGGGGCGGTCCGATCGGCGCGGCGTTCGGGCTTTCCGGCGGGCTTGTCGGGACGGAAGACGCCGACGGCCCGCCCGACCCCGCGCTCTATAACGCCCGACCGAAGCGGTTCGAGGAGACGGGCCGCCTCGACGGCGCGCCGGTCTATCTCTCCTGCCACGAGCGCGACCCGCACATCCCGCTGGCCCGGGTCGAGAAGAGCGCGCAGGTCCTCGCCGGCCTCGGCGCCTCGGTCGAGACGCGGATCAAACCCGGCGCGGGCCACGGCGTCGACGAAGACGACATTGCCGCGATCCGCCGGTCGCTCAACCGCCCGGCGGATCGCCGCGGCGTGTGAAGGCCGGCGACGCGGCGCCCCGAAAGAGATGGCCGCTCCGCCGCCGACCCGCCTCAAAAGCCGGCTTCGGGCGCGGTTTCGAAGAACTCCGAGTTGCGGTGGAGGAGCCGGAACTCGCCGCCCTCGCGCACCCAGACGTTCACGAAGCGCAGATATCCGTCATAGGGGCCGCCGAAGACCTGGCCGGACATGGCGCTGTGGCCGAAGGTGACGAGGGTGTCGCCGAGATCCCGGACGGTCAGGTCGAGGGGGCCGAGCGTCTCGACCGTGATCCCGCCCTCGACCAGGAGCCCGCGATACGCGGCCGCGTCGAGCAGCCGACCGCCGCCGTGCTGATACCGAAAATCGGCGTGCAGCAGAGCGTCGAGCCGCGCGCCGAGCGCTTCGGACGGGCCCAGATCCCGGGCCGCTTCGAGCCACGCGGTCTCCCGGTCGAGCATCGCGCGCGCCGCTGCTTCATCGCCCGCGGGCAGAGCCCGCAGGGCGCCTTCCTGCGCCGCCGCCCCGAGAGCCGTTCCGATCATCAGCAGTCCTCCGAGCAGCGCGGACACGAGCATGCGTCTCATCGGGCGATCTCCATCGAATGCGCGCCGCGCGTCACGGGCACGGAATGCTCGGTCTTGACCAGCACGGTCCGGCTCGCGTCGAGCGGATCGGCCTGAATGCGCCAGAAATCGATCGAACCGCCTTCGCGCCGATCGTCGAAATGGTCGTAGGTCGCGACCGCGAGGTAGCGGCCGGAATTGTCGAAGACCGCCGCTTCGGGAAGGATGCCGTCATAAGGAAAGCTGCCGACCAGAGCGAGCTGGCCGGTCTCCTCGTCGAGCCGCGCCAGCGTGATCGAGCTGAACCAGGTGATCCGCGGGTCGTCGTGAGGCAGGTAGCTGCGCTCGAGATTGGTGGTCGCGACCCAGCGCCCGTCCGGCGAGACCGCGAGCCCCTCCGGCGAGACGCCGGTCATGACGCGGCTGACGAAGGCGTGCCGCGGGCTCTCGCCTGTCTCCGCGTTCATGCGGACGGTCGCGACCGAGCCGCGCGGCGCCTCGATCCACGTCCCCGCGATATCCGGGCCCCAATAGAGCGCGTTGACCACCGCGTGGCGCCCGTCCGGGGTGAATTCCACGCGGTAGGGCGCGCGGTCGATGTCGACGACGTTTCCGAAGGGCTCGACGCTCAGATCAGGTCTCACGCGGGCGAAGCGCAGCGTGTTGAGCCGCTCGTCGATCATCGCGAGCACGTTCTCCTCCGGGTGCCAGTCGACGTCGATCAGCCGCCCCGCCGGGTCCCAGCCCGGGATCGCAGGGGTCGCGATCTCGCCCGGCACGCCGTCCTCGAGCGGGAACAGCCCGAGCGGCGTCTCGGCGCCGGCCCCGGCCGGATGGAAGGTCACGGCGAGCATGTCGCCGGCCGCGTTGACCCGAACCGCATCGGGTCGCGCCGGCGTCTCGATGGTCCGCACCACCTCCGGGCGCGCCGGGTCGGCGAGATCGACCACGGTGAGCGTGGAGCCTGTCGAGAGATCGGCGAAGCTGTGCGGCGCGTCGTCGTCGGGGCGCGGCGTGAAGCTCTCGACCACATAGGCGAAGCGGCCGTCGGGCGAGAGAGCCACGGCGGCGGGCGGCCCCGCGACGGAGTTGGTGACCGGCGCCGTCGCCGCGCTCCAGTCGCGGGGATCGCCGTCGAGCGCGATCACCGAGAGCGTGTCCGCGCCCTCGCGCGGGCCGAGCCGCCCGTCGACATAGGCCGAGGCGACCATGTCCGCGTCCGAAATGGCGACGATATAGCGGCCCTCGAAATCGAGCGCGCCGTGGCGGTCCTGGGCGAGGCCGGGCGCGGCGAGGCCGAACGCGGCGGCGACCACGGTGGAGGCGAAGAACGATGCGCGTCCCATGGATCGGATCTCCTAAGGTTTCCGGGACCAGGGGGCGGACCCGCCCGCCCCCCGGTTGCGGCGAAAATGAGCGCGGCCCATGATCGCCTCAACCGTTCACAGCCGATCACAGGATGAGAGATTCTGAACACAGACCTCGATCCGAAGCTCCTGCGCGCCTTCGTGGCGGTCGCCGAAGAGCTGCATTTCCGCCGCGCCGCCGCGCGCCTTCACGCCACGCAATCGGCGGTGAGCCAGCAGGTGAAGGAGCTCGAACGCCGCCTCGGGGTGGCGCTGCTCACCCGCAACCGCCGCAGTGTCGC
Organism: uncultured Neomegalonema sp.; assembly: GCA_964491865.1. Lineage (GTDB taxonomy): Bacteria > Pseudomonadota > Alphaproteobacteria > Rhodobacterales > Rhodobacteraceae > JBCBRF01. The sequence continues at coordinate 6,076 of CAZBIG010000008.1, forward strand.
GCTGACCGATGCCGGCGCCGCGTTCCTCGGCGATGCGACCGAAATCTTCGCGCGCCACGAGGCCGCGCTCGCGAAGGCGCGCGCCATCGGGGCGGGCCGGCGCGGCAGCCTGACCGTCGGGCTGATCGGGGCGGCGACCTTCGAGGCGATGCCGCGTCTGATGGCAGACGTCCACGCGGTCGCCCCCGACATCCGGTTCCGGTTTCGCGAGATGTCGGCGACCGAGCAGTTTCGCGCGCTTCGCGACGGGACGATCGACGCAGGCCTGGTGCGGGCCGAGCCGCGCGCGCCGGGTCTCGATCTCATGACGGTGATGCGCGAGCCGGTCATCTGCCTGATGCCCGAGACGCATCGCCTCGCGCGGCAAGAGACGGTCGCAATCGCCGATCTGGAACACGAGCCGCTTCTCAACCTGTCGCGCGAGCACGACCCGGCGGCGCATGACCTCTATCTCGGTCTCTACCGCCGCGCGGGGTTCGAGCCGCGGATCGTCCACGAAGTCAGCCAGATCGCGACGATCCTGTTCGTCATCGCCACGTCCGGCTGCCTTGCGCTCGGCCCGGCGGGCTTTCGCGTGCTCAGGCGCGAGGCGGTGGCGATCCGGCCGCTCGAGGATGCCGACGCCCAGGTGACGACCCGGCTCGTCTGGAACCCGAACCGGGTCGGGTCGGCGCTCGGGACCGTGCTCGACGTCGCCGCGCGCTGACCGCGGCGCCCCAGCGGCCGGGTTTCGACGCCCCCGGGGTCTCAGGCTCCGCCGCGACCGGGTCGACGTCCGGATAACGCCGAGCCGTCTCGTCCGCGGTCTCGCCCTGGGCGGCGGGCGGGACGCCGTCCGACCCGAGCCGCCCGGCGAAAAGCGCGCGAAATCGTTCGAGACAGCCGCGCCGCCAGGCGAAGCGGCCCAAGGCGATGCTCATCGGCCAGTCCTTTCGTCTCGAGGCCGTTTTTTTAGGGGAAGGCGTTGCGGCCGAGATCGCAGCCGAAGTCGGCTGCGCCACCGTGCAGGGCTTCTCGGCCGCCTTCCGGGCGCGGACCGCGTCGAGCCCCGGAGGCTATCGCGGCGGGCAGGTCTGAGCCGGGCAGGTCTGAGCCGGGCGGGCCTCAGCGCCCGCCGCCGACAGCCTCCGCCGCCTCCGCCAGCCGGGCGCGGAGCCAGACGCTCGGCCGATCGGTGCGCGCGCTCGCGGGCCACATCGACTGCACCCGCCACGCGCCGAGCGGCAGCGGAATCGCAAAGGTCTCGAGCGCGGCGTCGCAGAAGATCGCGGCGAGCCGTTCGGGCAGGGCCGCCACCAGATCCGACGCCCCCAGGATCGCCGGCAGCGCCAGGAAATGCGGCAGCGTCAGCGCCACCCGGCGCGAGAGGCCGAGCGCCGCGAGCGCCGCGTCGAGCGCGCCGCGCCGGTCGCGCCCGAGGGTCACCAGCGCATGGTCGAGCCCGGCCCAGCCGGCAGCGTCGAGCGGGCGGCCGAGCGCCGGATGCCCGGCCCGCGCGAGCCCCACGAACCGCTCCTCGAAGAGCGTCGTCACCACCGCGTCCGGCGGCGGATCGGGGAACACGCCGACCGCGGCGTCCACGGCGCCGGCCGCCACCAGCGCGCCGACATCGCCCTTCTCGTAGCCCACAATATCGAGCGCCGCCGACGGCGCCGCCGCGCGGATCCGGGCCATGAGCGGCGGGCCGAGCACGGCGGAGGCGTAGTCGGTGAAAGCGAGGCGAAACCGCGTCTGCGCGGTTGCGGGATCGAACGCCGCCGCCTCGCCCACCGCCTCGCGCAGATCGGCGAGGACGGCGCGGAGCCGGGGGGCGAGCCGCGCCGCCCGCGGGGTCGGCTGCATCGCGCCGCCCGCGCGCACGAAGAGCGGGTCGCCGAACGCCGTCCGCAGCCGCCCGAGCGCCGCGGACGCCGCGGGCTGGCCGATCCCCAGCCGCTCTGCGGCGCCCGAGACCGAGCGCGTCTCGTCGAGCGCTTCGAAGACGCGCAGCAGATTGAGGTCGATCCCGTCGAGCTTCATCGACGGCGTTGATAGCAGCCATTCGTTTCAGCGCATAGCGGCCGCGGGCGTCCTCCCCGATATCTCCGACACCAAAGACACGGAGGCTCAAGATGAGCGACACCACTGACGCCGCGGCGATCGCGCGGCGCTTCGCCACCGCGGACGGACGGATCGTCGAGAACGTCGTCTCGGCCGCCAATCTCGAATCTGAAATGCGGACGGCGCCGGCGCCGATGATCCTCGGCGAGGTGTCGGCATGAGCGCGCCAGAGACCCGCCCCGTCGCCGTCGTCGTCGCCGCCGGTCCGGGCGTGGGCGGCGCGGTCGCCCGCCGCTTCGCCGCCGAGGGCTTCGCCGTCGCCGTGATCGCCCGGCGGCAGGAGGCGATGGACGCGCTCGCGGCCGAACTCGGCGGCGGCGCGAAGGGCTACGCCGCGGACGCCACCGACCTCGCCGCGCTAACGGCCGTGCTTGCGCGCGTCGCGAGCGAGATGGGCGCGCCGGAGGCGCTCGTCTACAACGCCGGGCGCTGGGTCGAGACCCCGGCCCTCGCGCTCGACCCGGCCGAGCTCGAGACCGAGCTGCGGCTCGCCGTCACGGGCGCGCTGGCGGCCGCGCAGGCCGTCGCGCCCGCGATGCGGGACGCAGGGCGCGGCACGATCCTGATGACCGGCGGCGGGCTCGCGCTCGCGCCGCACTTCGGCGCCGCCGTGCCGGCGCTGACGGCGGGCAAATCGGCGCTCCGCGGGCTGGTCCACGCCGCCGCCCCCGCCTTCGCCGAGGCCGGCATCCATCTGGCGACGGTCACCATCGCCGGAACCGTGGCCGAGGGCACGCCCTTCGACCCCGAGCGGATCGCGCGCCACTACTGGGCGCTTCACGCCGAGCCGCGCGCGGCGTGGCGCGTCGAGCACATCTTCCAGGGAGAGGACGCATGACGGCCACGCGGCCGTCGGGTCGGGCCATGCGGTCGCCATCGGCGGCCGCGCCGCGCCGCGCATGACCTGAGCCCCCGGGCGGGCCAGCGGCGCGCCCCCTGTCCAATGTGATGCAGGAGAGAAGACATGAAGATCGGTTTCATCGGACACGGCAGCATGGCCGAAGCGCTGACGACCAAATGGCGCGAGAAGCATGACGTGTTCCTCGGCGGCCGCTCCGCCGAACGCGCGGCGGCCGTCGCCGAACGGCTCGGCGTGGCCGGCGGCGCGAGCGCGGAGGCCGCCGCATTCGGCGAGGTCGTCGTGCTCGCCACCCGCCACGAGGACGTCTTCACGGCGATCGAGGCCGCGGGCGGCCCCGCGGCTTTCGCGGGCAAGGTCGTCCTCGACATCAACAACCCCGTCTCGATCGAGACCTTCCGCAACACCCGCACCGACGGACGCTCGCTTACCGAGGCGATCGCCGAGGCCCTGCCCGACGCCGCCGTCGCCAAGGCCTTCAACATGGCCCAGGCCAAGGTCTGGTCGCGCGAGGACATGGCCTGGGACGGCCGCGTGCTCACCGTGCCCTTCACGGCCGACGGCGAGGCGGCGGAGCAGGCGACCCGCCGGCTGATCGAGGATGTCGGCGCCGAGGCGCTTCTGATCGGAGACAGCGCGTTCGCCTATCAGCTCGAGGCCGCCGCCGCGATGGTCATCAAGCAGCTTTTCGCCGGCGCCGATCCGCTGACGGTCCTCACCTTCATCCGCCCCGAGCGCAAGCCCATCTGAGGCGCGCCGGCGGATCGATCTCGAGCGCAGGCTCGCGCATGACGCAGGCGGCCGAGCGCGCATCTTCGCGGGGCCGCTTGAATGCTCGACGGGGCCGTCGCCGATCGGCGCAGGACGTCGCCTCACGCATCCGCGGCGCTCTGACGAAGACTTCTCCGGTCGTCATTTTCACGGCGCTGTTTCTTGTCGGCGTGGCGACCAGAACTTGGCCGTCACGGGGCGCGGCGGTCTTCCAGGATCAGGTCGCTGGCTTTCTCCCCGATCATGATGGTGGGCGCGTTGGTGTTGCCGCTGACGATCGCCGGCATCACGGAGGCGTCAGCGACGCGCAGGCCTTCGACGCCCCGCACGCGCAGGCGCTCGTCGACGACGGCGTTCGGATCTTGGCCCATGCGGCATGTGCTGGTGGGATGGTAGATCGTCTGACTGATCCGGCGCGCCGCGTCGAGGATCTCTTCGTCGGTCTGCGGATCGTCGGCCGGCACATGCTCGCGCACGATGAACGGCGCCAAGGCTTTGGTTTTGGTCATCGCCCGGGCGAATTTCACGGCGCGCACGGCGCAGAGCTGGTCCGCGGTCGCCGAGAGGTAGTTGGGCGCGATGACCGGGTGATCGTCCGCGTCGGGCGTGCGGATATGGACATGCCCTCGGCTCTCCGGGCGCAGTTGACACACCGAGGACGTGACGCCGGAGAACGGATGCATCTCGATCCCAGGCTTGTCGGCGCTTAAGGGCTGGAAGTGGAATTGGATGTCCGGCGTCTCGAGGCCCGCCATCGACTTTGCGAAGATGGCGACCTGGCTGGCGCCGAGGCTCATGGGCCCGGTCCGGAACAGCACGTATTCGAGGCCGATCCCCATGCGCGGCGCGAAGCGATTGATCGCGTCGTTCAGCGTCGGCACGTTGACTTCATAGACCAGTCGGATCTGCAGATGGTCTTGGAGGCTCTCGCCGACGCCGGGGGACGCGCGCCGCACCGGCACGCCGGCGGCGCTCAGAATGTCGGGCCGTCCGATCCCGGACAGCTCGAGGATCTGCGGCGATCCGATCGCGCCGGCGCTCAGCACCACCTCGCCGCCCGGGCGCAGCGTCACGACGCGGACGCCCCCCTGTTGGCGAAACGTGACGCCGACGACGCGGCACGGCTCGGCCTCGTCGAAGGCGAGAGACTGAACATGCGCGCGCGTGATGATCTTCAGGTTCGGACGTCGTTTGGCAGGCGCCAGAAAAGCGCGGGCGCTCGAACAACGGAGGCCGCCCTTCGCCGTCTGCTGGAAGTAGCCGGCTCCTTCCTGATCTTCCCCATTGTAATCGTCCGTCCTGGGGACGCCCATCTCCTCTGCGGCCGCGATAAAGGCCTCCGCGATTTCGCTCTTCGCCCGAATGCGGGACACCGACAGCCCACCACTGCCGCCGTGAAAAGCGCTTTCGCCGTCTTCGTGGCTTTCTGAGCGCTTGAAAAGAGGCAAAACGTCGTCAAAGGACCAGCCGCGATTCCCAAGCTGCGCCCAACAGTCATAATCCTGACGCTGACCTCGAACGTAAAGAAGGCCGTTGATAGAACTCGAGCCGCCTAAAGTCTTACCTCGGGGCCAGTCGATGGAGCGACCGTTCAAGCCCGGGTCGCGCGCTGTCTTGTAACACCAGTCCGTGTTCGGGTTGTGCAGCGTTTTGAAGTAGCCGACCGGGATGTGGATCCAGGGGTTCAGGTCCCGACCGCCGGCCTCCAGCAGCACCACCCGAATCTTCGGATCAGCGCTGAGGCGGTTCGCCAGGACGCATCCGGCCGAGCCGGCCCCCACGACCACATAGTCTGCGATCAGCTGATCCATGCCGCCCTCCCTGGCGTTTTTTATCTCTTGCGGATCGTCAAGGCATATGCGCTATTGAGATCAAAAGTCTCAAAAAAAGCAAAGTCTCAGGGAGGTCAAAATGAAGGTTGCAGACAAACTGCGCGGCATCTCGCGGCGCGACATGCTGAAGCTCACGGGTCAGTTCGGGATCAGCTCGACCTTGCTCGCTGCGGGCGCGGCGACCGGCGCGATCAGCGCGGCGTCGCTCGCGCGGGCGGCGGAGTCGACCTACACGAAACGCTTTGGCAAAGAAGCGAAGCACACTTTCAAGTTCGGCGCGTCAGGCTTCAACGCGCGCAATTTGCTCATCGAACGCGCCGGCGCGCTCGAATTCGCGCGCGATCTCGAATCGCGGACCGATGGCGAGATCCGTATCGAATTCATCGGCGACAACCAGATCTGTGGCCAGCTCTCGTGCGTTGAGAAGACCCAGAACGATATTATTCAAATCTATGCGGCGTCGACGCAGAACTCCGCTGGTGGCGCGCCCTATCTGAATGTTCTCGACTACGCGTACATGTTCCCGAGCCGGGCGTCGCAGTACTACTTCCTCTACCACCCGGACAGCCAAAAGATCTTGCGCGATCCGCTCGAGAAACGGCACGGCCTTAAGTTCTTGTTCTCCCATTGCGAGCTGCGCGGCATTCAGCTCGGACTTTCCTGGGAAGACAGGCCGACCGTCACCAAGATCGAGGAGCTTTTCGGCACGAAAAACCGCGTGACCGGGACGCAGCTCGGGCGCATCGCCATGCAGCTGCTGAACCTCAACCCGGTGCCGGTGGCGTGGGAAGAGACCCTCGACGGCTTGAAGCAGGGCCTCATCGACGGCGCGGAGACCTGGGCCTCGGCGGTGGCTTACGCGAATATGGCGCCCGTCGTGTCGCAGTCGGTCGACCTGAAGTTCTTCTGCGGCACCGAGCACACCTCGATGTCGACCGCAGCGTTCGACTCGCTGAGCGGCGAGCTGCAGGACGCGGTCATGGAATCCGCATATTGGGCGCAAGTCCACGTCCAAGCGGCGAACGAAGCGGCGCTGGTCAAGACGGTCGGCTTCTCGGAACCGCAGCTGCCGAACACGGTCTTCGTCGAAAACAACGTGCGCTGCGCGTTCTTGGGCGACGATCAAATCAAGATGGCCGAAGAGATGTGCTCGCCGGAGTTTAATCCGGAGCCCTGGGCGGCGTGGCGCGAGCGGCTCAACAATTGGGCCGGCGGCATCGACACCTATGACGCGATTCACAAAATCGCGCGTGAGGTCCCCGCCGACATGCTGCCGGAGAACGTTGAGCCGCGGCGTTGGTGGCGTTCCTGACGCGTTGCTGACATTATCGAGACTGTTCGGCGCTCCGCGCGCCGAGCAGCGCAGTCGTCGCAGCGTTGTCACGCTGAGACCCGGACCCGGCCGTCAGATGCTGGGCGTGGGGAGGAACAAATGTCGTCTTTTCTCGCCGAGGCGGGAGACGTCTTCGCGTCGTTTTTCACGAACGACGCCTGGACGATCCGCGAAGCCTTGCGCACGCCCGGCGCGTGGTTGGCCGGCTTGATCGTGACGCTCGGCGGCGGACTGGCCGTATTTGGCGTCTATCGCCTCGCGCCCGTGATCGACCGCAATCTCGATCGGTTCGTCATGGTCGTCAGCTATCTGGCGATTGCGGCGATCATCTTCGTCGAGGTGTTCAGACGCTTTGTCTTGAACGAGCAAGCGCCTTGGTCAACGACACTGCCGCCATTTCTGTTTCTCATCATGACCTGGTTCGGCTGCGCCTATAATGTGCGGCTGCGAACCCATTTGGCGTTCTCCGAGTTCAGGACCAACATGCCGCGGAGCGGTCAAATCGCGTGCCTCTGCCTCGACGCGGTGCTGTGGCTGGGCTTTTGCTGGATTGTCATTGTCACCAGCGCGCGGCTGACCGCGAACTCCGCAGCGAACTTTCAGATTCTTCTTGGCACGGACAACGTGCTGCAATGGTGGTTTCTGATCTCCGTGCCGTTCGCTTTTATTCTTATGGCGGCGCGGGTCATCGAAAACCTGGCTGAAGACATCAGCAACTATCGCTCCGGCGCGACGCTGATCAGACAAGCCGTCATCGGCGGCGATTGAGGAGGCGTGGATGTCTGACGCGGATTGGATCACCCTCATCTCCCTCGCCGTCACCGTGCTCTTTATGCTCGGCGTGCCAGTCCTGCTGGTGATCGCGTACTGGGTGATCGGCTGCAGCTTCGTGATCGGGCTCACGCTCGACAACATGGGCGCGGCCCTCTCGGACGTGTTCACCGACGGCTTCGCCTTGCTGGCGATGCCGCTCTTCATCCTCACGGGCGATCTGATCAACAAATCAGGCATCGCGCGCCGCTTGTCGGATTTCGCCTATTCATGTCTGGGCTGGGTTCGCGGCGGCCTTGCGATGGCCAGTCTCGGGGCCTGCGGGCTGTTCGCGGCGATCTCCGGCTCCAACTCGGCCACGACGGCGACGATCGGCTCGATGTTGCATCCCGAAATGGTGAAGGGCGGCTATGACGAGCGCTTCTCGGCGGCGACCGCGGCGGCGGGCGGCACGGTCGGCATCATCATCCCGCCGTCGATCATCTTCATCGTCTACGGCTTTCTGATGAACTTGCCGATCTCTGATCTGTTCGTGGCCGGCATCATCCCGGGCGCGATGATGGTCGTCGCGATGCAGGTGGCGTGTTGGATCATCTGCCGCGCGAATGGTTGGGGTTACATCTTGCCGCTGCGACTGGCGCGCGTGATGAAGACGGCGCTTGGCGCATGGCTTGGGTTCTTCGCCATCGGATTAGTGCTCTGGGGCATTTACACGGGCAAGTTCTCGCCGACGGAAGCGGCCGGCGTAACCGTGGGGTTTTGTCTGATCGTCGGACTGCTCTCGCTGCCGCTCTATCGCCTGATGGGGTCGCCGGATCCGACGCGCCCGACCGACGAAAAGAGCGTCAAAGAGATGCTGGTGGTCGAAGGCTTCCGGGTGATCGACATCCCCGCGGTGACGATGCGCTCGGCCCAGATCACCGGCATTCTGGCCCCGCTGATCGCGATTTCCGTTGTGATGCAGCAGATCCTGTCGCTTCTCGGCGCGCAGCAGTTCATCGGCGAGTTCGTGACGAGCATGGGCAGCTACACGGCGGTGCTATTGACGGCGATGGCGATCGTGTTCGTGTCCGGGATGATCCTGGAGAGCCTGCCCGTGACGATCATCCTCGCCCCGATCCTCGCCCCGATCGCGCACTCGGTCGGGGTCGACCCCGTCCACTTCGCCGTCATCTTCCTCGTCGGCGCGTCGATCGGCTTTATTACGCCGCCCTATGGGCTCAACCTCTATGTCGCGAGCGGCGTGACCGGCGTGCCCTATTTTCGACTTTTGAAATTTTCCACCGCCTATCTTGCCGCGCTGCTCGCAGTTTGGTTGATCGTGGCGTTCACGCCTGTGCTGTCGACGGTTCTATTGCCCGACCGCTAACGAGAGAAGATCCCCTTGAGACTGGCGGGTGAAGAAAAGACAACTGAAAATGTCCCCACAACGCTGCGCCTCCTGGTGATCCTCGAAGAAATCGCAAAGGCGGGCGTCCCGGTGACGCCCACCGATCTCATGTCGGCGATCGACCTGCCGAAGCCGACGATGCACCGATTATTCGCGACGCTCGAGGCGGAGGGGTTCCTCATCCGCGAGATCGATGGCCGCGCCTTCACCCCAGGGCGCCGCCTTCGCAGATTGTCGCTTAACGTCTTATCGTCGCTCCGAGTGCGCACCGCGCGTCTGGCGGTGTTGAAGTCACTGGCGGAGGACATCGGCGAAACCTGCAATATCGCGGTGCCTGATCGCGACGCGATGATTTATCTCGACCGCGTAGAGACGGAATGGCCGCTGCGGATCCAATTGCCGATCGGGTCCCAGGTGCCGTTCTATTGTACCGCGAGCGGCAAAATGTATTTGTCGACGCTCAATGACGCGCATCTCGACCGCTATATCGGGGCCGCCCCGCTCGAGGCGCGCACGAAAGCGACGATCATGGATCGGGCGGCGCTGCGCCGGGAGATCGAGATGACGCGGGAGCGCGGCTATGCGGAGGACGCGGAGGAGTTCATCGACGGCATGATCGCCATCGCGATGCCTGTTTTCGACGACCGCGACCGCCTCGTCTCTACGGTCTCCTTTCACGCGCCGACTGTGCGCATGAGCTTGGAGCTCGCCCGCCAATTCGTCCCGCGCCTCCGCGAAACGGCTCAAGAGCTGACCAAGCTCGTCAATGCTTGAACGCGACCAGCTTAGACGCTGTTCGGCCGCGCGGAAAACGGGCGATGACGATCCGGACGGCTGACGAGGCGACGATCGACCGGCGGCTGCTTTCTGGCGACTGACAGAACGCGCGCCATTAGGCTGCGCCGCGATCGACGATGTCCGGTTTTGGCCCGGTCCGGCGGCGTGGGCGAGCCGGCGGCGCGCCTGTTCTGCGACCGCTCCCTCCCCCCTGAGCGTCTCTCCATCTGAAGCCCGCGCCCGCCCCAGGCGAGCGGACCGCACAATGGAACGGGGGCGGGCGCCGCCCTGCCTGTGAGATTTTGGCGTCGGCGGCGACAGGCCATTGCCTTCGTCCATATTTCTGATATTCGTGAAATATGGAAGATCTGATCCCCTCGCGCCTCTCCGTCCTCGGCCATCCGCAGCGGCTGGCCGTCTTCCGGCTCCTCATGCGCCGGTATCCCGACCGCGTGCCGGCGGGGGAGCTGGCGGCCGCGCTCGATCTCAAGGCCTCGACGCTGTCGGCCTATCTCGCGGCCCTGAGCCAGGCCGGGCTGGTCTCGCAAGAACGGGTCGGCGCCTCGCTGCGCTACCAGATCGCCATGACGGAGGTGGGACGCACCTTCGATTACTTGCTCCTCGACTGCTGCCGCGGCCGACCGGAGCTTTGTTCCGCCCTCTCGCCTGTCTTCGCCAAAGGAAATCAGCCGATGTCCGAGGTTGCGTACAAGGTGCTCTTCATCTGCACCGGAAATTCCGCCCGCTCGATCTTCGCAGAGGCGATCCTTCGCAAGGAGGCGGGGGACCGTTTCGAAGCGTTCTCCGCCGGCACCCGGCCGAGTTCGGAGCTGAACATCTTCGCCCTGGAAGTGCTTAAACAGAAGGGTCACGATATCTCGGTTCTGCGCTCGAAGAACATCGCCGAATTTCAGGGCGAGAACGCGCCAAAGTTCGACTTCGTCTTCACGGTCTGCAACCAGGCGGCGAACGAAGAATGCCCGGCGTGGTCGGGCCAGCCGGTGAGCGCGCATTGGGGCATGCCGGATCCGGTGAAGGCCGACGGAACCGACGCGCAAAAGAGCCTCGCTTTCCATCAGGCCTATGGGGCGCTGCATAACCGGATCAACGCCTTCACGACGCTGCCGATCGCCTCGTTGGATCGCATCTCGCTTCAGAAAGCGGTGGACGACATCGGTCGGACCGACGCCGGTGCGGGCGCATGACCGTTTATGCTCTGAACGGCCTCGGCCGGATCGGCAAGCTGGCGCTTAGGCCGCTTCTCGAACGCGGCGCGCAGATCGCCTGGATCAACGACGCCGTCGGCGATCCGGCGATGCATGCGCATCTGCTCGAATTCGACACGGTGCATGGGCGATGGGACGCCGCGTTCGAGCATGACGCCGAAAGCGTGACCATTGACGGGGTGCGCCTGCCCTTTGTGGGCGCCCGCGAGATTTCGGCGCTGCCGCTGGAAGGGGTGGACGTGGTCATCGACTGCACGGGCGCCTTCAAAACCGAGGCGAAGCTCGCGCCCTATTTCGACGCCGGCGTCCGACGCGTGGTGGTCTCGGCCCCGGTGAAAGACAGCGGCGCCGCCAACATCGTCTACGGGGTCAACCACGAGATCTACGATCCCGCGACGCACCGGATCGTCACGGCGGCCAGCTGCACGACCAACTGCCTCGCGCCGGTGGTGAAGGTCATCCACGAGGCGATTGGCGTCCGCCATGGATCGATCACCACGATCCACGACGTGACCAACACCCAGACCATCGTCGACCGGCCCGCCAAAGACCTACGCCGGGCGCGCTCGGCGCTGAACTCGCTGATCCCGACCACAACCGGCTCCGCCACGGCGATCACGCTGATCAATCCCGAACTGAAGGGCCGCCTGAACGGCCATGCCGTCCGCGTGCCGCTCTTGAACGCGTCGATCACGGATTGCGTGTTCGAGACGGCGCGCTCGACGACGGTCGACGAGGTGAACGCGCTTTTCAAAGCCGCCGCCGACGGCCCGCTCGCCGGGATCCTCGGCTATGAAGAACGGCCGCTCGTCTCGGCCGACTACACCAACGACACGCGGTCGAGCATCGTGGATGCGCCCTCGACCATGGTCGTCAACGGCACGCAGGTGAAGGTCTATGCGTGGTACGACAACGAGATGGGCTACGCCCACCGGTTGGTCGACGTCGCGCTGATGGTCGGGGCGGCGCCGTGACCGATCGCGCGCGCCCCGAGGGCCTTTCCGCCTATATCGCCGTCACGGCGTCCTATTGGGCCTTCATGCTCACCGACGGCGCGCTCCGGATGCTGGTGCTGCTGCATTTTCACACGCTCGGCTTCACGCCGGTCCAGCTCGCCTATTTGTTCGTGTTCTACGAGATCGCCGGAATGCTCACCAACCTGTCCGCCGGCTGGATCGCGGCGCGCTTCGGGCTGACCTCGACGCTTTATGCGGGCCTCGGGCTTCAGGTGGCGGCGCTGATTGCGCTGGCGCAGCTCGACCCGGGCTGGGCCGTCGGCCTTTCGGTGGCCTTCGTCATGCTCGTGCAAGGCGCAAGCGGGGTGGCGAAAGACTTGGCCAAGATGTCCTCGAAGTCGGCGGTGAAAATCCTCGCGCCGACCGAGACTGGCGGCCTGTTCCGCTGGGTGGCGATCCTCACCGGCTCGAAAAACGCGGTGAAGGGGGTGGGCTTCCTGCTGGGCGCCGGGCTTCTTGCGACCGTCGGCTTTGTTTGGGCCGTCCTCGCGATGGCCGCGGTTCTTGCGGCGATCCTGGTCGCGGTGCTGATCGCCATGCCGCCGGGTCTGCCGACCGGCCGCAAGGACGCGAAGTTTTCCGAGGTCTTTTCGAAGTCCGCCAATGTCAATTGGCTGTCGGCCGCGCGGGTGTTCCTGTTCGGGGCCCGAGACGTTTGGTTCGTCGTCGGCATTCCGATCTACTTCTACGCGGTGCTGTCCGACGGCACGGCCGAGGGCGACCGCGCCGCCTTTTTCATGGTGGGCGCCTTCATGGCGCTCTGGATCATCCTCTACGGCGCGGTCCAGGCCTCGGCGCCGAAGCTGCTGCGCGCAGCCGCGACGCCGGAGCGCGAGCTCGTGGGCAAGGCCCAGGGCTGGGCGTGGACGCTTGCGACGGTCCCGGCCGCGCTGACGGCTGCGGCGCTCGCGTCGGCAGAGCCGCAGCCGTGGCTCACGGCGACCCTCGTGGCGGGCCTCCTGGTCTTCGGCGCAGTCTTCGCGGTGAACTCGGCGCTGCATTCCTACCTTATTCTCAGCTTCACGAAGGCCGAGCGCGTCACGATGGATGTCGGCTTCTATTATATGGCGAACGCGGGCGGGCGGCTTCTCGGAACGGTCCTGTCCGGCCTGACCTACCAGATCGGCGGCCTCCCCCTCATGCTTGGCGCCGCCTCTCTCATGACGGCGCTCGCGGCCGTCGCCGCCGGGCGCCTCGCCGCGCCGGAACCCGAGGCCGCTCGGACATAAGCGCGCTCGAGCGGCGGCCGAGCCGCGGGGTCGCGCCCATGTGTCGCTCTCATGTCCGGCGCCCATGTGTCGCTCTCATGTCCGGCTCCCGTGTCCGGCGCCCGCCCTCGCCGCTCTGAACCGCCCCGCGTTTGCCGGAGGCCGCGAACTTTGACAGGAAGGGGCCTCCGGCGACCTCGGGCGGTTCGACGCCGTCTCGATGGCGGCGGCGCGCGACGGCTGCACAGATGAGCGGGTCGGACGCGCCGAGGGACGGATAGCGGACGAAAGGACGCCGACGCTGCGAACTCAGGACCCGCACCACGAGGATCCGGGCCGCTCCGAGGCGGCCGATCGGGGGCCGGAACGGCGGTCGGGCGCGCGCGCGGACGACGACGGCGCGCGGCTGCGCGCCCTGCGGGTGGCGGGCGGCGTTCGCCTGAGCGTCTCTCGCGGCGCGCAGGGCGACCGCGTCGATCGGCTGCGCGAGCAGGGCGGCTATCGGATCCGCGTCCAGCGCGGCGAGGATCGCGCCGCCGGCGTCGAGGCGCTGTTGATCAACACGGGCGGCGGCGTCGCGGCGGGCGACCGGGCGCGGCTCGAGTTCGTCGCCGCGCCCGACGCGGCGCTCCGCGTCTCGGCCCCCGCGGCCGAACGCGTCTATGGCGCGGACCCGGCGCTCGACGTCGGGCCCGCCCAGATCGATCTCGCGCTCAGGGCCGAGGCCGGCGCCCGGCTGATCTGGATGCCGCAGGAGACGATCCTGTTCGACCGCCCGGACCTGCGCCGCCGCGTCACGCTCGACGCCGCAGGCTCGGCGCGGGCGCTCATCGTCGAGACGCTGACGCTCGGTCGGGCGGCCATGGGCGAGACCGTGGCGCAGGGCCGGATCCGGGATCGGTGGCGCGTGCGGCGCGACGGCGCGCTGGCGTTCGCCGACAGCTTGGCGCTGACCGGATCGATCGCCGAGAAGCTGCGGGCCCCCGCCGCCGCGGGCGGTCGGCGGGTGTTCGGCGCGGCGTTGCTGGCGGCGCCCGACGCGGCGGCCCGGCTCGAGGCCGCGCGCGCGGTTCTGACGCCCTGGGCGCAGGACGGGGGTCTGGCAGCGGCGAGCGCGTGGAACGGCCTGCTGTTGGTGCGCGCGCTGCACGTCTCGACAGCTCCGGTGCTTCAGTTGTGGGCGATGCTGTCGACAACGCTGTCGGATTTGGCGCCGCCGCGCGCTTGGCCGACTTGAAGCGCCCGCTCGGCCCTGCCAAAGTCGGCGCCAGGGCGCGTCCGCGGCGCCGGAGCGACGGCGACGCGGAGCGGCGTGGGCGAGAGAGCGACCGTGAACCTGACCCCCCGAGAAAAAGACAAGCTGCTGATCGCGATGGCCGCGATGGTGGCCCGCCGCCGGCTCGAGCGCGGCGTGAAGCTGAACCATCCCGAAGCGGTGGCGCTGATCAGCGACTTCGTGCTCGAGGGCGCCCGCGACGGCCGTTCGGTGTCGGAGTTGATGGAGGCGGGCGCCCAGGTGCTGACCCGCGACCAAGTGATGACCGGCGTTCCGGAGATGATCCACGACGTGCAGGTCGAAGCGACCTTTCCCGATGGGACCAAGCTGGTGACCGTGCACGATCCCATTCGATAGCGGCCCCGACCGAGCCGCCGCGCGCCCCCAGGCGCCTTGGTCGACCTCGTGAGACGCCGACCGGCGCAAAGGCGACGAAAACGAACCGAAACCGATCAGGAGACGCAGATGAACGGACGATACGCGCTCTGGGGCCTCGCGGTCGCGCTGACGGTCGCGGCGGGCGGCGCGCTCGCGCATTCGAGCCCGTTGCCGCACAGCCATCCGCACGGGCTCGCGGCCGCGCTAGGCGTCGGGGCGCTGCTGGCGGCCCCGATCGCGGCGGCGGCGCTCTTGGCGGTGCGCGCGCGCCCCCGGCCGCGTCGGCGCGCCGTTCGCGTGCGGGTCCGGCCGGAGGACCGTCGGTGATCCCGGGCGAGGTCCGGCCCGCGGCGGGCGCGCTCGAGCTGAACCCCGGCCGCGCGACGCGGACGCTCGAGGTCTCGAACACCGGCGACCGGCCGATCCAGGTCGGCAGCCACTATCATTTCGCCGAAACCAACCCCGCTTTGTCGTTCGACCGGGCGCAGGCCCGCGGCTTCCGCCTCGACATCCCCGCCGGAACCGCCGTGCGCTTCGAACCGGGCCAAACGCGCGCGGTGACGCTGGTCGAGATCGGCGGCGCCCGGGTGATCTACGGGTTCCGGCAGGAGATGATGGGGCCGCTTTGAGCGCGGCGGCGGCGTCGCCGCGCGCGGCGCGGGGAAACGGCCTCTGAGTGAAACGACACGAGAATTCGGAGCCCGGACATGCCCGCCAAACTCTCTCGCGCCGCCTATGCGGACATGTTCGGCCCCACCGTCGGCGACGTGGTGCGGCTGGCGGACACCGAGCTGTTCGTCAAGGTCGAGAACGACTACGCCAGCTACGGCGAGGAAGTGAAGTTCGGC
>CAZBIG010000009.1:0-21145 GCA_964491865.1 uncultured Neomegalonema sp.
CCGGTTCGATTCCGGCCGTCGCCTCACATCACCGGACGGTTTCGGCGCGACGCGGATGCGCCCCGGGCCCCGGCGGGTTCTGTGAAATACTTCACACCTCCGAGCGATTAGGCGGTTCGTTTTGCGCCCCGCGCCGGCGCAGCGCCGCCCCGCCGACCTGCGCCACCCGTTTACCCACAAAATTTCTGCGTCAATGCGCCGCCTGTCGGTGGTGTGTTGTTGCTCACAAACCGCGACCGCGGCGAAATCCCGCGCGCTCGCGCGCCGATCGGACAGAGGTCGCGGCCCCTCTGAACTCGCTGTTCGGTCGGATGATGGGACCAGCCGACTTCACGCCAAATTTAAGGCCGACGCGAGGCGTTTTTCGACTTGGCTTCCAGCCCTCATAACTGGCGAGTTCGACCTTAGGCCAAAATGCGGCGCAGCCACATTTGAGCCGCGAATGCCTGATGCTCCGCGTCTAAAGGCGGCGCGCCGCGTTCCGGCTTCCGAGACGGCGACGCAACGACGGCTGCCAAAACTTTCACAAAGAATGATCGAGCGCGACGAAATTTTCAAATACAAAAAACGAATTGACATGACCTCATCCGAAATCTTTACCCATTTCGTGTAAAATTTTTGAGAACTCTGAAAATTTTCCCAAAGGAAATATTTACTTTCGGCCTCGCGCCGCGCTTTCCCGCCCCAGGCCGCGAAAATCGACCCGCGCCCGCTGCAACAGCGCCGGGCGTGTGGAAATAAATTCCGCACGCAAAGGACTCGGCAGGCGCGCAGCCCTCCCATCGATCGCGCGTTGAGAATTCGCGCGCCGACGACGGCCGATCCAAAGAAATTTATAGCCGCTCTTCTCTCGATTTAGTGTCAGATTGACACATCGAGACGCGCCGCCCTATCCAATCTGCTATCTGTCCGTCTTCGAGTGGGACATCGGCGGACGCTCTCGATCAGTGCTTTCGAGATCAACGCGCGGCGCGCCGCGGCGGTGAAGGGGAACGGGGCTATGGTGGTCAACTTCAACGAAGTGGCGGAATTCAACGGACCGGCTAACGGCGGTCAGACGCTGCAAAACCCGACATCGCTGCAATTCGGTCCGGACGGACGCCTCTACGTCGCCCAGCAATCGGGCGAAGTCGGATCGTTCCAAATCGACTTCGTCAACGGCTCGCCGGTCGCCTCGGACTATCAAGAGCTTGTGACCGTGACGACCGAGGGCAACCTCCCGGCGATCCGATCGATCCGCAACCATGACGATTTCGGGATCGGCGAGGGAACGGTCTCGGACAATTCGACCAACTTCAACGACCGCCAGGTGACCGGCATCGTCGTCACCGAGGATCCCGCGACCGGCGCCACCATCGTCTACGTCACCTCGAGCGATCCGCGCATCGCGTCGAACGGCGAGCGGAACCTCGACACCAATTCGGGCGTCCTGACCAAGCTCACCCAGGTTCTCGACGACCAAGGCAACCCCGTCATCGAAAACGGCGAAGCGGTGTACGACGCGGTCGAGCTGATCCGCGGCCTGCCGCGCTCGGAGGAGAACCACTCGACCAACGGCATGGCCCTCACCGAAGAGGGCACGCTGCTGATGCAGGTCGGCGGCTTCACCAACAACGGCGCCCCCTCGCCGTTTTTCTCGTTCACGGCCGAATACGCGCTGTCCGCCGCGGTGCTCGAAATCGATCTGGCCGCGCTCGAACAGATGGACGTGAAGATCGACGCCGACGCCGGCATCGAGCCTGACGACGGCGCGATCCTGGCGCGTCAGTACGTCTACGACCTGCCGACGCTCGACGATCCGAACCGGATCAACGCGCCGGCGAACCTGAGCGACGAAGAAGCCGCCGCGCAGGGCTATTTCGAGAACAGCCAGGGTCTCGACCTGCAGGGACCGTTCGGCGGCAATGACGGCTTCAACCAAGCGGTGCTGCCGGCCGACGCGCCGCTGTCGATTTACGCCGACGGTTTCCGCAACGCCTATGACGTCGCGATCCGCAGCGACGGCGTCGTGGCCACCATCGACAACGGCTCGAACGGGCAGAGCGTCCAAAACGGTCTCGGCGGCAACCCGATCCTCGACGATGAAGGGTTCGCGACCAACGACCCCAACAATGGCGGCCCCGGCGACCCGGAGCCGCTCTACCGCATCGACGAAGGCTTCTACCACGGCCACCCGAACCCGACCCGGTCGAACCAGGACGGCTCGCTCGCGATCCGCAACAACAGCGGCAATGTCGACGACGGCGCGAACCCGAACGTCTTCGGCTACGAGGCCACTCGGGCGGGCCTCAACGTCCTCGGCGTCGATAAGAACGAGACCGACGACATGTCGTCGCTGGTTCCCGACGCGCTCGACATCGAAGACGGCTTCCTGATCGACCCGTCGAAATTCACCGACGATCCGACCCGGCTGCAGCAGAGCGGTCTCCGCCTCGATCGCAACGCTCCGGACCTGTCGAACCTGCTGACCGACCCGGAGACCGGCGAGGAGCTCGGGCGGCTGCCGATCCTGACCGTGGGCACCTCGACCAACGGCGTGACGTTCTATGAAACAGACGGGCTGGCCTTCGGCGGCGCCATCGACGGCGCGCTGATCTCGACCTCGTTCAACGGCAACATCACGCTCTACAACCTGAACGCGGCGGGCGACGGGCTCGACCCGATCATCGTCGACGACGTCGTGCAGGACCAGGACGGGCAGATCGTGCTCGAGAACCTCGGCGGCACGCCGCTCGACGTGACCCAAGGGCCGAACGGCACGCTCTGGATCGCTCGGATCGGCGCGAACGATATCACGGTGCTCCAGCCTTCGGACATCGTGCTGCCCGACGATCCGGACTTCGACGATGACGGGATCAACGACGAAGACGATCCCTTCAGCCGCGACGACGCCAACGGCCGCTCGGTCGTCCTGACCTCGGGTAAGACGCTGGTGTTCGACTTCGACCCGGATCAGGACGGCAATTTGCCCGGTCCGAACGGGATCAGCGCCGGCCTGACCGGCGTCGCGATCAACGGCGTGGTGAACTACGAGCAGTTTTTCCGCACCGAGTTCACCGGGTTCCCCGACGAGAACGGCCTGCCGATCGGCCCGGATCCGGACCTGCCGGCCGGCGAGGAGACGCCGGGCACGGGCGAGTTCGCTTTTGACAATGTAAAGTTCATCACCGCGGCGCTGGGCGGCACGACGACGATCGAAGAGGTTTCCGACGGCACCATGAAGGGGACCGCGAACAACGGCCTCTACCAGTTCCAGACGGGCGTGACCGTCAGCCCCAGCGTCAACCTGATCACCGCGACCTGGACGATCGGCAACCCCGGCACGACGCTCGTGGATCCCGCGCAAGAGGTCGGCGGCTTTTTCGGCGACGGCACGCAGTCGAATTTCGTGAGCGCCGTGATCCGGCAGGACCCGGACAGCTCGGACCCGACCGACGCCGAGCTGCTGATCGAGATCGAAGAGAACGACGTCGTCATAGGCTCGACCGCGATCAAGATCGACGGCTTCCTGGGCGTCGACGCGGTTCCTGATCGGCTGTTCCAGATCGAGCTCGCCATCGACACCGACGCCGAGACCGTCACCCCGACCGTGCGCTACGTGCTCGACGCGTCCGGCAACGTGATCTCGGGGACCGGCAACGTGTTCACGGAAGTCGGTCAGCCGATCGACATTTCGGGCGCGACCTCGACGCTGGCGGCGCTGAACGGTCAAAATCAAGTCGACGGCGACCCGGCAGGCGCGGCGTTCGGGCTGTTCTCGTCGAACGGTCCGATCGACAGCGGCAACGCCCCCTTCTCGGCGGTGTTCGCCGATCTCGAGATCGCCGGCGAAGGCGACGTCGAGCCGACCGCGATCTACCGGGTGAACGTGAACGGGCCGCAGATCGCGGCCACCGACGGCGGCATCCCGTGGTCGGCGGATTCGGTGTCGGGGCAAGACAGCCCGTTTTTGGTCGAGGGCGGCGCCAGTTCCGACAGCACCGCCGGCAACGTGAACAACTTCACGCTGCTGCCGCCGAGCGTGCCGACGGCCCTGTTCAGCACCGCGCGCTTCGACCCGGGGGCCTCGCCCGAGATGTCGTGGGCGTTCCCGGTCACGGCCGGGTTGGAGTACGAAGTCCGGCTCTATCACGCCAACGGCTTTGGCGGCGCGAGCGAGGTCGGCGAGCGCGTCTACGACGTGGCGCTCGAGGGCGAAGTGACCGGCGCCTTCGACGACATTGATCCGGTCGCCTTGTTCGGCAATCTCACCGCGGGCGTGACCTCGAACACCGTCGTCGCTCAAGACGACACGCTCAACATCGAGTTCCTGCATGGTGTTGAGAACCCGAACCTGTTCGCGATCGAGATCATCGAGTTCCAGCCGAGCAGCGATCTGATCAACGTGGCGATCGTGGGCTCTGACGCGATCATCGACGAGAACATCGCCGGCGGGCTGCTGCAAATCGGCGTGAACGCGGCCGAGACGGTGCCCGCGGGCCAGGTCGTCTCGGTCGATTTCACCGTCGGCGGCGGCACGGCGATCGCGGGCGAGGATTTCACCATCGACCCGTCCTTCGCCACGCTGAACGCGGATCTGAACGTCTATGAAGGCTCGGTCACGATCCCGGGCGGATCGAGCGACCAGCAGATCCCGATCGACATCGTGGACGACGCGCTCGATGCGAGCGACGCGACCGAAGCGGTCGCCGAAACTCTGACCGTCACGCTGACGGGCGCGAGCGGCAACGCGGCCGTGACGGCGCCGAGCAGCGTCGAGATCACGATCCTCGACGACGACACCGAAACCCCGCCGGGAACCGTCGTGGTCGCCGTGAACGCGGGCGGCTCGAACGTGACGCAGGACGGGATCGACTTCGTCGCCAACACCGGAGCGAACGGCGGGGCCGACGGCTCGGTGATCGGCCAAACCGGCGCCTTCGGCTTCGTCGGCGGCACCGCATTCGCCGACAACGGCAACGACGGCAATGGTGCGCAGACCGACTTCGACGGCACCGTTTGGGAAACCGAGCGGTTCGGCGCGTCGCTGAATTTCGAAGCTGAGCTGGAGGCGGGCGAGTACACCATCGAGCTGTATTTCGCCGAGATCTTCCTGCCGTCGGCCCAGAACCCCGGCGAGCCGGCCGGCACCGGGCTCGGGGCGCGGGTCTTCGACATCGTCGTCGAAGGCGAGACCATCTTCGACAACTTCGACATCCTGGCCAATGTCGGCGAGGTGGACGGCGTGCCGGACATCAACGAGGGCCTGAGCTTCGTCCTGCCGGGCGCCTACAGCCCGAGCGCGGACGGCGTCTTGGACATCGACTTCTTAGCGGAGGCGGACAACGCGAAGGTGTCGGCGATCGTGATCCGCACCGCGGACGACGGGCCGAGCGCGCCGCAGATCACGATCGGCGCGCCTGTGCCGCCGGCCCAGCCCGAGCAGGGCGACGACGGCGTCACGACGCTCAGCTTCCCCGTGACCGTGTCGCCGACCCCGGCCGGCCCGGTGACCGTCGAATACGCGGTCGACATCAACGGCGAGGCGGTCGGCGGCCTCACTCAAGAGCTGACCTTCTCGGGCGACGCGATCACGGTCGAGGTGCCCAACGACGCCGCGGATAACGGCCCCGAGACCGTCACCGTGACGCTGACCGGCCTGACCGTCGGCGGGGACATCGCTGAAATCGGCGCGACCTCGAGCGCGGTCGGCACGGTCAACGAGGACGACGGCGTCGATCCGCTCAACGTCGACGGCGACGCGACCCCGAACACCGCCGATCCGTTCGCCTTCGACCCCGCGAACGGGCTTGGCCGAGATCTCGCCCAGCTTGGCGAGATCGTGCAGAATTTCGACACGCCGACGGACGATCCGTTCAGCGCCGCGGGCGGCTTCTCGGGCATTCTCGTGAACCCGGCCTTCGCCGAGCCGGGCGCTTCGGCCGCTGATCCGTATGGCGACCGCACGGTCGAAGACAACGTCTCGATCGACAACGGCGCGCTCTCGATCACCTCGTCGAACGAAGACGCCTTCGGCGGGGTCGGCGTGACCGACGCCACGAACACCATCCGCGACGTCTATCAGTCGGGCGTCGACGTCACCGGCGCCGACACGTTCGAGATCGTCGCGCGCGCGGCCAACCCGTTCGTCGGCCAGAACCCGATCGCCGGCAACGGCTTCAAGCAGTTTGGCGTCAGCTTCGGCGCCGGCGGCGTCGACGACTTCGTCAAGCTGATCATCAGCGATCAGAACGGCAATAACGGCGTGCCGCGCGTGCAAATCGCCAGCCAGAATTCGTTGCTCAACGCCGAGGGCGATCCGGCGAACTTCGAGGTGAACGCGAATTTCGACACCGCGGCGACAGGCGACCCGGACACCGACGGCCAGCTTGTCGGGGTCGTCTTCTCCGAGATCGCGGATTTCGAATTCCGCGCGGCGATCGACAAATCGGCGGACACGGTCCCGGCGACGCTCGACACGACGGTGACGTTCTTCGACGCCAACGGCGTGCAAATCGGCCAGATCGACATGCCGCAGCAGCAGATCGACCCGGCGGGCAGTCTGCAGGCGGCGCTTGACGGCGCGAACCCGCTGACCGGCGGGGCCGGCGGCCTAGCTTACGGCGTGTTCCTCACCGACTGGAACAACGCGAACGGCGCGACCGGCGAGTTCACCGCCGAGTACGATTTCATCCGGATCACCGACACCACCGAAGCCGATGCGCCGGACCAGACCCCGCCCGTGTTGTCGGTCGACGCGGTCACGGCGCCGACCGACGCGCAGAGCCCGTTCGTCATCGACATCTCGTTCGACGAGCCCGTGGTCGCCGGCCCGAACTTCGACGCCATCGCGCTGACCGACAGCTTCGGCGAGGCCTACAGCTTCGATTTCACCCCGACCGTCGGCGGTCTCGACAACGGCCTCACCAGCGGGACCTTGACCGCTCAGCCGCCGATCGACGGCTTCCCGAACGCCGATTACGGCGTCGCCATTCCGGCCGGGGCGTTCCAGGATCTCTCCGCCAATCCGTCCGCCGGCGTGGGCTTCGCCGAGACGCTCGCGCTGCCGCTCGACCCGAACGAGATCTACGACGAGAACGTGAACGGCGATCTGTCGGGCAACAATCTCGCGCCGACGGCCCTGCCGGCGCTGGGCTTGGGCTCGAACATCGTCAGCCTGTCCGCGACCGACGCGAACGCGGACGATCCTGACGCCGGCGCCGACAGCGGCGACCGCGACTATTTCACCGTGGTCGTGCCCGAGGGCTTCGAGATCTCCGGCCTGTTCGCCACCGACTACGAGGCGGGCGGCCTGTCGAACAATCTCGCCTTCCTGGCGCTGTCGGACGAGCCGACTGTCAACTTCTCGATCGACGAGCTGGTCGACGGGGCCGAGCCGCCGACGTCGAACCTGATCGGCGGCGCTCTGTTCGGCGACAACCAAGTCGCGTCGAACACCAATCTGCTCGAGCTGCTCGGCGGCGCCGGGCGCCAAGCGGGCGAGGGCTTTGACGGGCCGCTCGGGACTGGGACCTACACCTTCTGGTATCAGCAGAACCTCGACACCTCGCGCGCGTCGCTCGACTTCGTGCTGGCCGAGGTGGTCGACCTGCCGCCGGTGTTCGCCGCCGACACGCCGACCGAGCTGTCGATCGACGAGAATGTGGACGCGGTTCTCGCGACCTTCTCGGCCACCGACCCCGAAGGCCTCGAGGTGGTCTACTCGCTCTCGGGCGACGACGCCGAGGACTTCGTCATCGACGAAACGAGCGGCGCGCTCGCCTTCGACGGCGCGCGCGATTTCGAGGATCCGCAGGACGCCGACACGGACAACGTCTACAACGTGACCGTGGTGGCGACGGCCGGCGACAGCGCGACCGAAGCGGCGGTCGCCGTGACCGTCAACGACCAGCCGGACGCCATTCCGGTGGTCCCCGGAGACGTGATCGCAGCCTTCAACGCCGGCGGCGGCCCGGTGACCCAGGACGGCGTCGACTTCGCCGCCGCGACGAGCGGAACGGCCGGCCCGTTCTTCAACGGAGCCGCTTTCACCGACGCCCCGAACAGCGGCAACGGCGAGCAAGCGGTGTTCGACGGCACGGTCTACGAGACCGAGATCAACGGCAACTCGGGCGCATCGCAACCCGACGGCGCGAACTTCCAGTTCGCCTTTGAAACCGGCCCCGGCCAGGTCTTCGTCGACCTGTACTTCGCCGAGATCTTCGCCAGCACGTCGGGCGCGCGTGAGTTCGACGTGATTATCGAAGGCGTTCCGTTCCTTCAAAACTTCGACATTGTGGGGCTTACCGGCGACGACGACATTCCGGTGATCGCGTCGACCACGGCCCCGGTCACGGTGAGCGAGGACGGGATCCTCAACATCGATTTCGTCGCGGACGTCGACCGGCCGAAGGTCAGCGGCGTCGTGATCCGCGAAGCCGTGATCGACCTGCCCTTCCTCAACGTCGCGGCGCCGACGCCGCCGACGGTCGAGCAGGGCGACGACGGCGTGACCACGGTCGCCTTCCCGGTGAGCTTCTCCGAGACGCCGGACGGCCCGGTGACCATCGCGTACACCAGCGTCGTCGACGGGGTCTCGACCCCCGGCCAGACCCTGACGGTCGCGCCCGAGGGCGGCGTGATCCCGGTCGACGTGCCGAACGACGCGCTGCTGAACGGCGCCGAGCAGGTGTCCGTCGAGATCACCGAGATCGTCTCGGGCGCGACCAACGCCCAGATCGGCCAGGCGACCGCCGCGGCCGAGGTGCTGGAAGACGACGCTTTCCCGAACCGCTTCGTGGTCGCCGCCATCAACGCGGGCGGTCCGGCCTTGAACCAGGACGGGATCGACTTCACCGGCGACGGCAACCCGGCCCAGTTCACCACCCCCGCCGGCGGCGTGTTCGCCGACGGCGTCAACTTCGACGTCAACGCCGGCAACGGCGTGCAGCCGGCGTTCGACGGCACCGTGTTCGAGACCGAGCGCAACACCTCGCCGGCCGGCGTCGATCAGTTGACTTACGCGCTCGACGTGGGCGCGGGCGACTACACGGTCGAGCTGTACTTCGCCGAAATCTTCCTCGGCGCCCCCGGCGGCCGCGTCTTCGACGTGGCGGTGAACGGCGAGACCGTGCTCGACGACTTTGACGTGCTGGTCGAGACCGGCGGCGACATCAACCAGAGCGTGGTGATCGAGATCCCGAACATCTTCACGGTGGCCGAGGGCGAGACCCTCGACATCACCCTGATCGACGGGATCGAGAACGCGAAGATCAGCGGCATCGTCGCCCGCCAGGTCGATGAAACGGCGCCGACGGCGACGCTGACGCTGACCGCGCCCGCCACGCTCGACGGCGCCTTCGCCCTCGCGATCCAGTTCGACGAGCCCGTGGTCGGCCCGATCGCGCTCGCCGACGTGACGCTGTCGGGCGCGACGCTTGGCCAGATCGCCGCGACCGAAGCGACGCTGGCGCCCGACGGGCTGTCGGCGACGGCCAGCTTCGCGGCCCCGGCCGGCGGCTTCGCGCAGGAGAGCTTCACGGCGAGCATCGCCGCCGCCGCGGCGACCGACCGCGCCGGCAACGCGCTGGTCGCGGCCGACAGCCCGGCCGTGGGCCTCGACGTCGACGACGCGCCGGCGTTCACCGGCGCCCCGACCGCCGGTCAGATCTTCGAAAACGCCACCGGCGAGGTCGCCAGCTTCGCGGCCGAGGACCCCGACGGCGAGGCGGTGACGTTCAGCCTGGGCGCCGGCGCCGAGAACTTCGCGATCGACGCGCAGAGCGGCGCGCTCAGCCTGACCGCGGCGCAGAACTTCGAAGACTTCGAAGGCGATCCGACGCTCGCGGTCGAGGTGATCGCGACCTCGGGCCCCGCCGGCGCCGAGCAGAGCGTCAGCACCGACTTCACGCTCACGATCCAGGACGTTGAGGAGGACGTCACCTCGGGCGACGATCTGGTCGAGGTGTCGGAAGGGGCCGTGGCGGTCGATCTGAACGGCGAAGCGCCGTCCGACGTCGGCGGCGACGACACCGTCGCCGGCGCGGGCGAGGCGCTCGACGGGCTGATCATCTTCGGGGCCGAGGAAGGCGACGCCGTCGCCCTCGACAACAGCTCGAACGGCGGGCAGCGCGCCAGCATCGTGCGCCTCGAGAGCGATCCGACCGCCTTGCTGCTCGACACCGACGGCGACTTCGCGACGGTCGAGACCACCATCAACTTCGTGGGCGGCGCGTTCGACGGCCCGGGCCAAAACTTCGGGCCGAACGCGTTCCAGTCGACCTATGACGCCGCGACCGGCGTGACCACCTTCGTCTTCGCGCCCTCGGCGCCGCCGCCGTCCGTGCGGATCCAGGCCGAAGCGTTCGACGATCTGGGCGGCTTCAGCGTCCAGAACCCCTCGGCCGCCGACGGCGGGGTCATCTTCATCCCGGGCGGCCTGACGGGCCAGCCGCAGACGGCGGCGCTGACGATCACGCCGCAACTCGGGATCACCCCGGGGGTGAACGACGTCGCGATCACCTTCTTCGACGAAAACGACGGGGTCAGCACGCTGACGCTGTCGGTTCTGAAGGCGGGCGAGTCCACGCCGACGCAGATCGACACCATCACCTTCGACGAGGGCGTGCTGAACGCGGCGCAGGCCGAGAACCTGCGCAGCGCGACGATCGCCGGCGTCGAGCTGGCGATCGGCGACCAGCTGCTGCTGACCGGCGTCCGCGACGACGGCGAACTGGTCCGCGTCGATTATATCGAGATCACGTCCGATCAGCCGGCGCCGAACGAGCAGCCCGAGGTGATCGGCGCCATCGCCGACGTGTCGCTGACGCAAGACGCGCCGTTCTCGCTCGATCTCGAAGGCGTGGCGCCGGTGTTCTCGGACGCTGACGAAGAGACGCTGACCTACACGATCCTCGGCGACGATCTCGGCCTGTTCGAGATCAACGGTTCGGTGCTGAGCGCTCAGCCCACCAACGCGGACGTCATCGCGTTCCAGACCGGCGACACGCTCGGCGAGCCGCTGACCGTGACGATCGTGGCGATCGATCCGTCGAACGCGACCGCGCAGACCACCTTCCAACTGGTCGGGGTGGCCAATGTGAACGACGCGCCGCAGCTGGCGAACGGCCCGCTCGCCGACTTCGCCGTCGCGGTCGGCGATCCGCTGCCGACCATCGACCTGGGCGCCGCTTTCGTCGACCCGGACGCGCCGCTCGGCGACGCCATCGCGGCGATCGAGGTCGAGGGCCTGCCGGCCGGCGTCTCGTTCGACCCGCAGACCGGTCTGATCACCGGCGCGCCGACGGCGGCCGGGCCGAACGACGTGACGGTCACCGTCACCGACGCGAACGACGCCGAACTGGTCGAAACCTTCACGATCGACGTCACCGGGGGCTTCGGTCCGCAGACGGTGCGCATCGAGGCCGAAGACTTCGATCTGAACTCCGGCTTCTTCGGGACCGCGCCGCTGTTCTTCGAGCAGGACAATGTCGGCGCGGCCAGCGAAGGCAGCGTGATCGCGCTGCCCTCGAACGCCGTGGGCGTGGCCTCGGCCGCGATCGGCGACCTGATCGGCGAAAGCGGCCTCGGCTCCAACACGCTGACGGTGGCCTTCTTCGACGAAAACGACGGCGAAAGCTCGCTTGAGCTCGCGATCCTGCGCGCCGGCGCCGACGCGGCCGAGACCATCGAGACCTTCGTGTTCGACCAGTCGGGCGGCGGCAACGCGGCGCAGGCGGTCAATCTGCGCATCGAGACCGTGCCGAACGTCGTGATCGGGGCGGGCGATCTGCTGCTGCTGATCGGCGCGCGCGACGCCGGCGAGTTCGTGCGCGTCGACTATGTCGAGGCGACCTCGAGCGGCGGCGACGCCGGCAACAACCGTCCCGAGCTCATCCCGAATTTCGAGGCGGACGGCGTGCTGGATCTGGCGCGCGCCGGCGAACAGGATCTCAACCAGGCCTTCTTCGACCTGGACGAGGATCCGCTCACCTTCGGGGTCACCGACCAGAACGGGCAGGTCCTGCCCTATCTGTCGATCGTCGGCGACGCGCTGGTGGTCGGCGTCGACGCCCCGCTCGGGGCCACGGAGATCCGCCTGTCGGCCACCGACATCGGCGGCTCGGGCCTGACCACGACCCGCGACCTGACGCTCAACGTTCTGCCGCAGGTGTTCGATCAGCCGACCGCGATCGGCTCGGTCGAGCCGGCCGCGGCGACCGAGGAGGCCGCCTTCTCGCTCAGCCTGCCCGCGGAGATTTTCGCCGGCGTGTCTGAGCAGACCTTCTTCTTCGCGACGCAGCCGAACGGCGACGCGTTGCCGGCGTGGCTCGAATTCACGGTCGAAGAGGACGGCTCGTTCACCTTCAGCGGCACGCCGGACGATCCGGATGTCGGCGACCTCGAGGTCGTGATCCTCGCCAGCGAGAACGGCGACACGGCGATCCAGACCTTCACGCTGTCGGTCGCGCGCGTCGACGACGCGCCGGTCGTCGACCAAGCCCAGGCGACCCCGCTGCAAGCCGCGGTCGGCCAGCCGCTGAACCTGGCCCTGCCCGCGGGGCTGATCACCGATCCGGATCTGCTCGAACCGGGGTCGCCGGAGGATCTGAGCTTCTCGGGCGAAGGGCTGCCGGCGGGCGTGTTCGTCAACGCCGACACCGGCGCGCTGTTCGGGGTGCCCGAGGCGACCGGGACCAGCACCATCACCGTGACGGCGACCGATCAGACGGGCGCGTCGGTCGAGGCCGAGGTGACCTTGACCGTCTCCGGCGCCCTGGCCGGAGAGCCGCGCCGCGTGCAGCTCGAAGATCCGACCGAGGCGGTGCTCGACAACTATCAGGTCGAAAACAACACCAGCTATGACGGCGACGCCGGGATCCGGCTGCCGAACAATCCGTCCGGCACGGGCTCGGCCACCGTCGATCTCGCCGCGCTCGAGCTGGCGCCGGGAACCTACAATCTGGTGCTCGGCTATATCGACGAGACCGACGGGGTGGGCTCGATCGTGGCCACGCTGAACGGCGACGCGCTCGACACCATCACCCTCGACGATCCGAACGGCGGCAACTTCCTGCAGCCGCAAAACTTCCTGACCCGCACGCTCGGCCAGGTGGTGATCGACGGTTCGCCGCAAGAGCTGGTGCTGACGGGCTTCGCCGGGACCAACCCGTCGCCGAACCAGAACAACTTCACCGAATTCGCTCGGATGGATTGGCTCGAGCTGGTTCCGCAGCTGCTGTCGGACAACAATCCGCCGGTGGTCGAAGGCTTTATTCTGGACCAGACGGCCTTCGAGGGCGCGACCTTCACGCTGGCGCTGCCCGAGGGGCTGTTCGTCGACAGCGATCCGGGCGACGTGCTGACGCTGTCGCTGAGCGACGACACCGAGCTGCCGGACGGCGTGACCTTCGATCCGACGACGGGGACCTTCTTTGGCGCGCCGACCGAGGGGCAGGTCGGCGACGACGGAACGCCGATCCCGTTCGACGTCACCGTCATCGCGACCGATCTCGCCAACGCCGTCGCCGAGACCAGCTTCGTGATCACGCTCGAGGAAGCGGCGACCGACCTGCCGCCGACCGTGGCGACGCCGCTGGCCGATCAGATCGCGGTTGAGGACGTTCCGGTCGATTTCGAGGTCCCGGCGGACACCTTCGCCGAGATCGACGGGGATCCGCTGACCTTGACCGCGCAACTCGCGGGCGGCGCGGCGCTGCCCGACTGGCTGGTGTTCGCGCCGGGCGCCGAGAACGTTCCGGCCAGCTTCAGCGGAACGCTGACGCAGGCGGATCTGGACGCGCTCGGCGAGGTCGACGCGCTGTCGATCGAGGTCGTCGCGACCGACAAGGACGGCTCGGCGACCGCGGGCTTCACGCTCGGCCTGACCGCGGTGGACGACGCGCCGATCTTGAACGCGGATCTGGGCGGCTTTGACCCGGTGGCCACCGCGCCGGGGGCCGAAGAGATCCGCATCCCGCTCGACGGCCGGTTCATCGACGAAGAGGGCCAGCCGCTCAGCTTCAGCCTGCTGGCGGTCGAGAACGGCCAGCCGAACCCCAATCTGGTGTTGCCGGACTGGGTGTTCGTCGACGAGACCACCAACGAGATCGTCCTCGCGCCGCCGGCCGAGCTGCCGATCACGGTGGTCGACACCTTCGACGTCGCCATCTTCGCCAATGACGGGGCCAACGACAGCGCGCCGGCCTTGCTGTCGGTGACCCTGTCGCCGGCGACGGCCCCGACCGACGGCGAAGCGCTGTTCACCGCGAACCTGAACGGTTCGGACGTGATCGGCGACTCGACCTTCAGCAACAACTCGATGGTCGTGACCAACACCTCGCTGAACGGCGTGTTCATCGAGCAGATCGTCATCGATCTGACCGACACCGCGATCCCCGACACCGCGTTCGACGCGCGCAGCGCGGCCGAAGGCGGGCCGATCGGCGACGCCACCAACAAGCCCTTCACCTTTAACAGCGGCTCGGGCCTGACGGCGGGCGACCTGACGATCTCGTTCGGCGGCGAGGTTCAGTCGCCGATCAACGGCGGCTTCGGCGACAATCAGCTGATCATCGACTTCGACCCCGGCAGCTTCGCGGCCGGCGACAGCTTCGGCTTCTCGATCGACATTGATCCCTTCACCGCCACGGTGGGGGCGATCGGCGGCGCGGTCGCGGGTCAAGAGCTGTTCGGCGGCGTCGTGACGGCCACCTTCTCGGACGGCTCGGTCGCGACCGGCCCGATCGTGCCGCAGGGCGGCTCGACCGGCGGCTTGGCGGTGGCCAAGGCGGGCGAGACGGCGACCAAGCCGAGCCTGACGCTGGGCGACGGGACGACGGCGCCGCGGGTGGTCAACCAGGCCGACTTGCCGATCGTCATCGACGCGGGCGTCGAGAACGCCGGCCAAACCGCGCGGATCTTCATCCTCGACACCGCGTTCGTCAGCAACGCGGCCAGCGACAGCATCAACCCGCCGGGCGGCCCGGATGCGATCCAGGGCAACAACGCCCAGGCGGACGCCACCGTGTTCGAGGTCACGCTCGACGCCGACGGGGTGTTCGAGGGGACGATCCCGCTCACCCGGTCGACCACGCAGGAGGGGGCGGCCAACGGCAATCTCGGCTTCAACTACTTCGCGGCCGGGGTGGTCGACGCCGAGGGCGACGTCACGGCGATCTCCGACCCGCTGGTGGTCGAGTTCGATCCGGCGGCGAACGTGCCGCCGATCGGCGAGCCGGTCGATCCCTCGGCCTTCGAGCCGGGCGGCGA
The DNA here is from genome assembly GCA_964491865.1 of uncultured Neomegalonema sp. Classification (GTDB taxonomy): domain Bacteria; phylum Pseudomonadota; class Alphaproteobacteria; order Rhodobacterales; family Rhodobacteraceae; genus JBCBRF01. The sequence goes on from CAZBIG010000009.1 coordinate 15,250, forward strand.
CTTCGACGGCGACGGCGTGATCAACAGCCTCGACGGCGACGATGACGACGACGGCATCAGCGACCTGGCCGACGCCTTCCAGTTCGACGGCGAGAACGGGGTGCTCCTCGGCGACGGCGAGAGCTTGCTGTTGACCTTCGACCAGCCCGGCAACGCCTTCGCCAACGGCTTCACCGGCTTCCTGCAGGCCACCGCGAACGGCGGGCTGTTCAACGAGGACACGGGCGCGGTCACCGTCGCCAACGGCCTCCTGACGGTCGACCCGGTCACGAACGGCGACACCGGGTCCAGCAACAACGCTCAGGACGACAACCAGAACGGCGTGAAGAACAGCGTCTTCACCGTCAAAACGCGCGGCCTGAACCCGCTGGTCACCGGCGACAACGCCGACGGCGACCCGTCCAACGACTATGCGGCGAACAGCTTCGATCAGTTCGGCGCCCATGTCGGCCTCGACACCACCAACTTCCTGAAGCTGGTGGTGCAGCCCAGCGGCTCGGGCGTGGTCGAGTTCTCGATCCGCGTGAACGACGTCGAAACCAAAGCGACCGGCGGGAACCAGGCTCTGCCGGACGGCGTCACGCCGACCAGCTTCACCAGCTACGACATCGAGATCGTGGTGGACGGGGCCGACCCGGCGAACGCGACCGCCGACGGCTTCATCACCTTCAACGACGCCAGCGGAAACCCGCTGCCGAACGGCGATCGGGTGAGCTTCGGGACGATCAACATCACCGGCGCGTTGGCGACCGCCCTGGCGGACGAGACGGTCGGCGTCGGCGCGGGCCTGACCCACGCCAACGGCTCGTCGGCGGATCCGAACTTCTCGGTCCAGTACGACAGCTTTGAAGTGATCGGCGGGCCGTCGAACGGGGGCGGCACGCCGCCGGGGCCGAATCCGACCACCGAGGCCGAGCAGATCCTGGCGGCGCTCGACGATGTCGACGCCGACGGCGGCTACAGCTCGGGCGCAACCGGCGCGGCGGTGCTGACGATCCTCGACGGCGGCGACGACATCGAAGGCTCGAACTTCGGCAACACGTCGTTCCAGCTCACCAACACCGGCGACAAGCAGATCGCGGCCGTGGTGATCGACTTCCGCACCGCGCTGCTGGGCGACGCGGTGATCGACCCGGACGGCGCGGGCGGCGACAATATCGCGCAGGACTTCACGATCGGCTCGCAAGGCGGGACGGGCGGCTTCTTCGGCCCCGACCAGTATCTGTTCCCGGGCGCCAACCCGTTGCCGAACACCACCGGCACGGGCCAGGCCTCGAACGGCGGCTTCAAGGGCTTGCTCCTGAAGTTCTCGGGCGGTCAGGGCGGGTTCGCCAACGGCGAAACAATCGGTTTCGGCGGCGACATGGACCCGAACTCGATCGCGGGCCTGTTGAAGAGCGGCGGCAACGGCGTGGACAGCGGCGCGCTGCTCGGCTGGGACGTCGGCGGGATCGGCGGGGCCGAGCTGATCGGCTCGACCTTCACCGTGATGTACGACGACCTGACCTTCTCGAGCGGCGTGCTCGGCAGCGATCTCAGCGAGAACGGCTCGATCGGCGAGACCGTGCAGGATCGGGCGATCGCCGTCCCGACCCTGTCGGTGGCGGCCGGCGGCCAGGTTCTCGGCGACGGCGAGAGCGGCACTTATGACGAGACGGATCCGGTCGTCACGGTCTCGGGGACGCCGGGCCAGCAGGTGCGGGTCACGCTCGTCAAGGGCTTCAATCCGGTCGAAAACACTTCGAACGGCATCGCGGCCCTGGTCCAAGACCGCCTCGACGACGCGCAGCCGGACTTCCCGGTGAACAATCTCTTCGACATCCAGAACGTCGACGTCACGATCCCCGGATCGGGCTCGATCACTCTGGGCGCCAACGACTTCGACTATCAGGACACCGAGACCGACGAGAGCTTCGCCGGCGACGACCAGCAGCCGATCGCCTTCGTGGCGTCGGTGCTGTCGCCGGTGACCGACAACGACCCGGACGTGCTGCAGGGCGACGAGCTGGTTCCGACCGGCGCGGTGAGCGCGCCGATCACCCTGTTGCCGGACTTCCCGGACGATCCGACGACCCCGCCGGGCGACGGGAACCCGTTCCTGGCCGACGATGGTCTGGTGATCTTCGAGGCCGAGAGCGGCGAGGGCATCGAAGACACCGACTGGGAGTTCCTGACGGTGCAGTCGGGCAGCTTCCAGAACAGCGGCTACCTTCAGTACGAGGGCCCGAACCTGTTCGGCGCCGGCGCGTCGGGCAATAACGGCCCGGTCAGCTTCGACTTCATCCCCGACCAGACCGGCGAATGGTTCTTCGGCGGGCGCTTCAGCCGCCTGGGCGAGGCTCCGGTCAACACGGAGGAGAACGATTTCTGGCTGCGGCTGCTGGACTCGGACGGCGACTTCATCGTTCCGAATTCGCAGAACGGCCAGGCCCCGACCGTGACCGGAGACGGCAACGGCCCGCTGGTGGCCAACAGCAACGACGGCTACTTCAAGTACTATCTCGGCACTAATCCGAACCAGTGGGGCGTCGGCGGCAAGAATGTCGACGGCGGGGCCGACGCGGCGGGGAACCCGATCGACATCGCCTGGAACCTCGACGCGGGCGAGACCTATACGCTGCAGTTCTCGGGGCGCTCGGCCGGCTTCCAGGTCGACCGTTTGGGTCTCGAGGCGGGCAATCTGCCGAACGCCGAGCTGAACAGCGAGCCCGAGAGCGATCGGCAGGACGGCTCGACCCCGCCGCCGCCCCCGCCCCCACCGGGCGGTCAAGCGGATTTCGTGGCGACCGCCGGGCCGGGATCGGACGTCGAGATCACCCCGACCGGGACGGTTCAGAGCGTCAACAGCCCCGACCTCGAGACCGACAAGACCGTGGTCGTCGAGTTCGACATCCCGGACGGCGTCTCGGGCGTCACCGAGGTCGACAGCGCCCTGATCAGCTTCCAGTCCGAGCGCGGCCAGTCCGGAAACAGCGTGCTCACCTTCGCCTTCAAGGACACCTACGCCGATGTGGGCTTCGGCGCCGGCTTGGACGATCTCACCTCGAGCGAGAGCGTGACGATCAGCGAAGGCTGGGCGGACAACGAGCAAATCGAGAACGTGATCGACGTGGCGGACCCGCTGAACGAGTTGCTCGCCGCCAACGGGCCGCTCGACGGGCAGGACACCGTCTCGCTCGTGATCACGGGCAGCGGCGCCACGCGCTTCATCGTCCAGGGAACGGTTGAACTCGCCTTCGACCTGGCCGACGATCTGCTCTCAGCCCGGCCGCCCGGGGCGATCCCTCGCCGCCCGGGGCCCGCCGCGTCGCGCGCCGGTCTCTGCCGAGGCCGGCGCGCCTTTTCTTTAGTTCCCCGCCTGGGCGAGCATCCAGTCGAAGCCCTCGGCCACCCATTCCGCGCGGATCGCGTGCCCGCCGTCGTGCAGGCACAACTCGAGCGGCGCGCCCGAGCAGCCGCGCCAGCCCTGGCAGACCAGCCGGCCGCCCGAGACGGTCCGGTCCGGCTCGGGCGCGCATCCGTTCTCGCGCGCCAGCAGCGCGACGCCGTCCGGGATCGGGGCCGAGCCGTAGATCCCCACCGCGTCGAAAGCGACGACCCGGTCGCCGGTTCCATGGATGTGCCGCAGCGCGACCGGCCCGCTCGGGCACGCCTCGGGCGTCGAGCGCCAGAACCCGCCGGCGATCGGCGCATAGGCCGCGAACAGGCCGCCTTCGTAACAAGCGAGGTTCCAGACCATCGAGGCGCCGCGCGAGAAGCCCGAAGCGAGCGTCCGGCGTTGATCGACAGGCCAGCGCCGGCCGAGATCCGCCATCAGCGCGCGCGCGTAGGCCGCTTCGTCGCGGCCGCCCTCGGCCCGCCCGTCGCCGATCTGCCGCCAATAGCCGAGCTCGGCGAAGGGCGCGACGAACAGCGCGCCTCGGGCGTGCACGGCCGAGATCATCGCGCGGTTGCGGAAGGTTCCTTCCGGCGAGGCGTTCCAGCCATGGTAGTACACGACCACCGGCAGCGGCGTCTCGCCGTCCCAGTCGGGCGGCGGCGCGGCCAGGTAATAGCCGCCATCGATCTCGCAGCGCCCGGAGGGCCCGCAGGTCTCGGCCGCGGCGGTCGACAGGCCCGTCACGAACCATCCGATCAGCGCCGCCCAAAAGCGCGCGTTGCGACAGCAGATCCGCATGATCGTCCCCTTCCGGCTTTCCGCTCGACCGACGTCTTGTCGACCAACGTCTTGGAAAAACCGGCCGGCCGCGCCGGAGCCAATCACGTTCTCGGCGCCGAGCCCGCCGCGCGGCGCAGCCGCCCGCGCGACCCGGTCGCGCCCCGACAGGAGCGCTCGCGTCACGCGGCGGGCGCGGCCTCGGCCTCGACCTCGGCGACCGCCGCTTCGGCGGCCTCGGGCGACAGGCCGTACAGCGTCGCGACCTTCGAAAAGCTGGCGGGGGTGGTGAAGAGCAGAAAATAGATGTTGCCGACCCGTGGACCGAACATGTTCGACCAGAACTCGCGCGACACGATCCGGGCCGCCGTGATCCGATGGCCGCCGTCCAGCACGACCCATCGGCCCTTGCGCCCGATCCGCGCGATGACGGGGTCGATGGCGTTATAGCCGTGGTTTCGGATCGCGTTCAGCATCCGATCGAGCCGCGGGCTCGGCTGGCGCCGTTCATTGCGCAGCGGCAGCGCGTCGAGCAGCTCGGCCGGCGCCTCCACCGCCGCGACCCCGTCTTCATACACGATGGTCTTCAGATCATCGACAGACCGGATGCGCTGAACGCCGCCCATTCACTCTCCTAACTCTCTCTGCGCGCGCGCTCGGCGTGCGCTGCAAGATGTATAGATACACTTCCCGAGATGTCACATGGCCCCGCGCCCGTTCGCGCGCAAGGCCGCCGGCCGCGCCGTCAAGAGGCCGGGGGCAGTCGGATCTCGGCGATCAACCCGCCGCCGGGGCGGTTGCTCAGACGCGCCTCGCCGCCATGCGCCCGCGCGACGGACCGCACGATCGACAGACCGAGCCCCGCGCCGCCGGTCTCGCGACTGCGCGACGTCTCGATCCGGGCGAAGGGCTCAAAGGCCGTTTCGAGCTGATCCGGGGCGAGACCCGGCCCGCGATCGACCACCGAGACGACCGGCCCCGCCGGCGTCGCGCGCACCGTCGCCTCGCCGCCGCCGGCGTACCGGGCGGCGTTCTCGAGCAGATTGCGCACCGCGCGGCGCATGGCCTGCGGTCGGCAGCGATACACCAGGCGCTCGGCCGGCGCGAAGGTCGCCGCCGCGCCCGTCGCCGAAAGGTCCTCGACCACGCTCTCGACCAGCGCCGACAGATCGGCGGGCCGGGTCTCTTCGGCGTCGGCCGCCCCCTTCGCGAAGGCGAGCGCGCTCTCGGTCATGCTCGCCATTTCGTCCAAGGTGGCGAGCATCGCCGCGCGGGTCTCGGGGTTCTCGACCTCCTCGGCCCGCAGGCGCAGCGCCGTGATGGGGCTGCGCAGGTCGTGGCTGATCGCGCCGAGCATATGCGTCCGGTCCTCGACGAAGCGGCTGAGACGGTCGCGCATCTGATTAAACGCCCGCGCGGCGCGGGCGATCTCGACAGGCCCGTCCTCCGAGACGGCGGCGACCGTCTCGCCGCGGCCGAACCGCTCCGCCGCGTCCGCGCGCGCGTCGAGGGGGCGGGTCGCGCGCCGCAGGCTCCACACCAACGCGCCCGCCAACAGAACCGCGCCGGCGACGAGCGCGGCCAGCGACGGCCCGACCCAGGCGATCCGCGGCGGCGGCGCCAGGGCGGTCAGGTTGAGCCAGCCGCCGCCCGCCAGCGGGGCCGAAACCTCGACCCGCCGCGCCCGACGCGGTCCGCGGGCGAACCACCCCTCGGCCCGCGCCGACTCGGCGCCGAACG
>CAZBIG010000010.1:0-21097 GCA_964491865.1 uncultured Neomegalonema sp.
CAATTCGGCCGGTTTCTCGCGCGTCTCGGCGACATCCCGTCCGACGCCGAGCAGACCGCGCCGCACCCGGGCCGCGGGGCGCAGCGCCCGCCGACCCTGCATTGAGCGCGCTCACCGCGCCGGCGACCCGCCTCCCGATCGAAACAGCGACGACGCCATGAGCTCGAAAATCCCGTCACCCTGCATCGACATCTGCAAATTCAAGCGCGCCGAGCATTGCATCGGATGCTCGATGACGAAGGCGCAGAAAAAACGTTTTAAAAAGCTCGACGGCGCGAAGGCGAAGCGCGCGTTTTTGATCGAATTGCGCGCGCAGCAAGAAAGACTCGGCGATTACGGGCATTGGGTGAAAGCCTATGCCCGTATTTGCGCGAAGAAGGGGCTCGACAACCCGGCCGCGTGACGCCCGCTCAGGCCAAGCGCGCGCTCAGGTCAGGCGCGCGCTCAGGTCAGGCGCGCGCTCAGGTCAGGTGCGCGCGCAGCATCCAGGCGAACTTATCGTGCTTATCGGCCCGGCCGATCGCCAGGTCGTTGGTCACGATGTCCTCATGCATCTCGGCCGCCATCGCCAGCGCCCGCAGGGTCGCCGACACGGTCTCTTGATCCGCGGCGAGCGTTTCGACCATCTTCTCGGCGGTCAGCTTGCCGTCGCTTTCCGCCACGGCGGAGAGCTCCAGGAACCGCGTATAGCGCGCGTCGGCGTGCCCGCCGAGCGCCTTGATCCGCTCGGCCAGCGCGTCCTGGCCGTCGAAATGGTCTTCGTAAATCTCTTGGAACAACGCGTGCAGCGATCCGAACGCCATGCCCGTCACGTTCCAATGGAAGTTTTGGGCTTTCAGCGTCAGCACCGAGGTTTCGGCGAGGGATTTGGTGAGGCCCTCGACGATCTCGGCGACCGCGTCGGGTTCGAAAGCAGTAATGGCGACGGCCATGGCGGGTCCCTCCGGCTTTGTGATGCGCGCTGGCGCGGCGGGCGCGTCGCCCGGCACGCGCATTGACAGGTAGGGCGTTTCCTCGCGCCGAACAAACCCGGACGAGACGCGACGTCTGCGCCCCCCCCGCGGTCGGGTTAGGCCGCGGCGGCCGCGGCGCCGCGGCGGTCGCGCAGCAGCAGGTAGCACACGCTCGGCACGAAGAAGAGCGTCAGCGGCGACGCGACGAGCAGGCCGCCGATCATGATGGTCGCCATGGGCTCGAACAGAACGCCGCCGCTGATCGCCATCGGGACCAGACCGAAGGCCGTTGTCAGCGAGGTCAGCATGATCGGCGTGAACCGCTGCTGAGCCGCCGACACGATGGCCTCGTCGATCGGCGACCGCTCAAGCTCCAAGTCGATCTGGTTGATCAGAACGATCGCATTGTTGATGATAATCCCCATCAGCGACATGAGCCCGAGGACCGCGAAAAACGACATCGGGTGACCCACCGCCAGCATCGTATAGGGCGCGCCGATCAAAATGATCGGAATGGTCATGAAGGTGATCAAGGTCCGGCGCCACGAGTTGAATTGGAACATCAGCGCGAGGATCATCACCAACAGGGCCGTCGGCAGGTTTTCCCCGAGAGACGCATAGACATCTTGGCTGTCTTCGATCTCGGCCCCGATGTTGATGTGATACTCAGGTCCGAGGTCGAGCGCGTCCAGGCTGGGTTGAATGACGCTCAACGCCTCCATGGCCCCGAGGGACGCGCTTTTAGCCGAAACCGTGATCTGGCGGACCTGATTCATCCGTCGGATCTCGGAGTATTCGAGCTGGGGGCGAAAGTTGACGACTTGATCGATCGAAATCAGCTCGCCGTTGGCCGCAATGGAGAGATTGACGAAATCCTCGATGCTATCGCGGTACTGCTCTTCGGCGCGCAGCACGATTGGTATCTGGTCTTCATCTTCGCGGTAGGTCGAGTATTGTGAACCGGAGAAATAGGCCTGCATCACCTGCGAAACGTCTTCAGACGTGACGCCGAACTCGCGGGCCTTGTCCTGAGCGACGTCCACCACAACTTTTAATTGCTTGTTCCCCCAGTCGATTTCGTTTTTGACGATATTGGGCAGTTCTGCAAAGGCCGTCTTCACCTCGGCGGCCGCCGCCAGCAATACATCCGCGTCCGGCCCCGAGATCTCGACATCCACGATCCCGCTCTCGCCCCCGCCATTGGCCAGGCGCGTGACGCGAAATTCCGCCTCGGGGAACTCCGCGAGCAAGACGTCGCGGGCGCGTCCCGCCAGCTCGACGGCCGCGGCGTAATCGGTCGCCACAACCACGAAAAACGCGATCGTCGGATCCGGGTCGTCGGGATCGAGTGTTAGATAAAAGCGCGGACCACCGTCGCCCACATAAATCGATGTGCTCACGATATTTGGGTTTTCCGCCTCGTCACTCAGCCATTTTTGCACACGAAGCGCTGTACGCTCAGTCTCGGAGATCGCGACGCCGTTGGGCATGCTCATATAGATCAAGACTTCTTCGCGCTCGCTGAGCGGGAACATCTCGGCTTTGAGAGCGCCGAACTGAAGGGCGCTCACGGCGACCAGCGCGAAAGTCGCCAGCATGATCGGGACGCCGAAGGGCAGCGCGCGCCGAACGAGGACGCCATAGTTCTCGACAATATTGAAGCTCGGCTTCTCAGCTTTCGGCTTTTTAGGTTTGAGCAGCCGGGCGGCCAGAAACGGCAGAAAATAGAGCGCGGTCAGCCACGACCCGAGGAGCATCAGCGCGACGACCGCGCCAAGCGAAAAGGCGAAGTCGCCTTCGGTGCCGTCGATCAGCAGCATCGGGATGAAAGCCGAAACGGTCGTGATCGACGCCACGCCGAGCGGGACCAGGAACTGCCCGCCCGCGTCGAGCGCGGCCTGCGGTCCTGGCGCGCCGTCATTGACGCGTTTCTCGATGTCCTCGACCACGACCAACCCGTTGTCGACAAGCAGCCCCAGCGAGATGATGACGGCCGCGATCGACACCTGCTCGATCTCGACGCCCAAGAAAGTCATGCCGACCAGCGCCAGCATCACGGTGAAGGGCACGATGCACGCGATGACGAAGGCGGCGCGCAGACCGAGAAAAGCCAGCATCACGAGCAGAACCACGAGAAAGGTCTGTCCGACATTCGACAGCGCGCCGTTCACCGCGGCCGTGATCGCGGTTTCTTGGAACGTCGAGATGTTGAACGACACGCCGATCGGCTGCTGCTGCTCCAACTCGGCGATCCGCGTCTTCAGAATGCGGGCGAGCGACTGCACGTCGACGCCGTCGGCCATCTCGACCGCGATCATCAGCGCGGGCTCGCCGTTGAAGAAGATCGGCTTGTCTTTGGGATCGACATAGCCGCGCCGCACGGTCAGCAGGTCCTCCAACCGGACGAAGCCCGCCAAACCGCTGACTTTCGTCAGCACGTTTCGGATCTCGTCGACGCTCTTCAGGTCGCCATTGGCCTCGAGAATGATGTTCGCGCCGCCAGCGTCGATCTCGCCGGCGGGCAGGATCACGTTTTGCGACTGCAGATCCGCCAGAATCTGATCGAGCTGCACGCCGACGGAGGCGAGTTTTCGGTTGTCGAGATCAAGCCAGATACGCTGCTCTTGCACGCCCGACACGGCGACTTCAGTCACCCCTTCCAGCCGGTACAGCTCGCGCTGCAGATCTTCGGCGATTTTCTCGAGCTCGGCCAGTTCGAACCCGTCGCCGGTCACCGCGATCGTGGCCACCGACACGTCGCCGAAATTCGTATTGACGAACGGGCCTTTCGCGCCGTCGGGCAACTGGGCGACGACCGACTCCATGTTATTGCGAAGATCTTCCCACGCGTCCTTGATGCCGGCCGCGTCCACCCAGTCGTACATATGGACGTAGACGAGGACCTGGCCCGACGTGATGACGGTTTCGATGTCTTCGACGCCGTTGATCTGGCGGATGCTTTTCTCGATCGGGTCGGCGAGCAGGCTCTCGACCCGCGTCGGCTCCATGCCGTCGAACGTCGCCTGCACGACGGCCGTGCGGGTCGTGACCGTCGGGTTCTCGCGCTTCGGGATCGAGAAATAAGTGATGAGCCCGACCGCCAGGACGGTGATCATCATGGCGATCGTGAAATTCGGCCGGAGCAGACCGAAGCGGGTAATCAGATCCACGATCGCCCCCTAGTATCTCGGGTTTTCAATGAGGTTCACCCGCATGCCGTCATGCAGGAAGGTGACGCCCTTGGACGCGATCCGCTCGCCCGGCTCCAGCCCCGCGATCACCAGAAGCGAATTGTCCCGGATCCCCGCCATGGTGACCGTGCGCTGGGCGACCGTGCTCGTTTCGGGGTCGAACACGAACACGGTCAGCTCCATCGGCGTGCGCGGCCCGGCTTCTCGGTCGATCTCGCCCGTTGGAACCGCCGCCGTGATCGGGATGAGGAATCCGCGTTCGACCGGAAGTTGGAATTCGAAGGCCACCTCGACCGCCATGCCGGCGCGGATCGACGGATGGGTGTCGCGCAACTCGACGATCACCGGGAAGGACGAGACGGTGTCCGCGCGCTCTCCCAATTCGCTGACGACCGCGTCGAGCAGGACGCTCGGATCGTCGGCGAGGCGGACCTTCGCCGGGGCCCCCACCACCAGCGAATCCAGCGTGTCGAAGTTCACCGAGAACGACACTTCGAACGAATCGTCCTCATACACGGTGACGATCTCGGAACCGGCCGACACGGTCGCGAAGCTGTCGACTTGGACCGAGTTGATCACGCCGTCGAAGGGTTGGATCAGAACGGCGTCCGCCAGGCTTTGTTTCGCCGAAGCGAGATTCTCGCGCGCTTGATCCAGGCGCGCCTCGGCGGTTTGAAGATCCGTCCGGGCCTGATCTCGCGTCACGCGCGTGCCCGCGCCGCGATCGAGCAAGGTCTGGGCGCGCGCGAGATCTTCTTGTTTTTGAACCACCGTCGCTTCGGCTTCACGCACCGCGGCTTGGCGGTTTTCGATATCGATCTCGAACTGCTCGCTATCGAGCCGCGCCAGGGCCTCGCCCTTCGAGACGCGTTGTCCGACCTCGAGTTCGACTTCTTGCAGCCGACCGCCGGTTTCGAACGACAGCGACGTGATGTCCGTCGGTTCGAGCACGCCCGGATATCGCCGACGGATGGTGCGTTCCGAGGCGGCCACCTCCACCGTGATCAGGCCGCGCACGGGCGGCTCGGCGGTCGCGTTGGGGGTTTCGGTCTCGCCGCATGCGGCGAGTGACAGCACGACCAGTCCGACAACAGCGCGGCGCATGGTTCCCCCCTTTTTCCGGATCTGCGGCCGTCGGCGGACACCGCGCCCGCTTCGGACAACCGATATCGTCACCGATGCATAAAATACGACTTTTTGCAATTTCAGCTTCATAAGTAAAAAATTTAAACTTTTTACTTTTGCAAACCGCCCGCCTACAAGGCGGCGGCTTCTTTTTAGTTTTGATGCGCCATTTAAGTCAGCGCAGGGCGAGAAAACCATTCATTCTTGGCGGTCTAAACTGTTTGTAAGACCAAAAACCGCGCGCAGTGACTGAAGCGGACCAAATAAAGATTTCCCGGTTTTCGAACAGGCGCGACTTCGGGACGGGGCGTCATCCAAACATGGCGGCGCCAAACCAAGCCCGACCACGCGTCAAGCGGCGCCGAGGATCGCCTAAAAACCACGCGCGCCTCTCGAAGCTGCCGCCCCGAGCGCGCCTCGCGCGGGACCGGCCCCGCCGCGCGGCGCCGTGTCGGCTGGCCGGACGGGCGGCGCGCCCCCGAGCGTCCCGGTTGCGCGTCCGTTCGCCGGCGGGGCGAGCGGTCGGCGCGGACGCGAACGGGGGGCGCGATGCCGTGTCATCACGAGCACGACGTCTTCATCAGCGAGCGCCACAGCGCTCTGACCCCCAACGTTTTGGCCCAACTGAAGCGAAAGACCGGACGATGGAGCGATCGTCGTTCCGCGAAGGGCCGTTTCTCGCGACCCTGCGGGAGCAGGAGGCGGGGCGAAGACGGCGTGACATTCTCCCGGATTTAGGGCCGCACGCGCGAGATCAGATCGGCGATGTTCCAGGTCTATGGACGGCTCTCGCTTTGCCAGCCTTCCGGGGCGCTGCTGACCGAAGCGGGTGCTGACGGCTCTCTGGCGTCGCCGCAAGAAGGCGCTCCCGCATTGGGCGCAGGACATGATCAGATAATGCTCAGATCAACGGCGATCTCGACCCGCTCCTCGGTAAGATCCCCGTCGATCGACAGCGGCGTGAGATCGCCGCGATCCGCTCCGCCGCGCGCAAAGCGGGCGACGAAGTCCAGCGCGCGCCGCGGCCAGGGGCCGATACCCTCGGCCAGCAGATAGGCCTGGGCCCCGTCTTCCCTCCAGGCCGGGAGCGCCCGGATCGGGGACGCTGCGCCCGCCGGCGCGAGGAAGAGCGATAGACGGCGCCAGTCGAAAGGCTCTGGGCTGTCGAGCCGCAGCAGCAGGCCAGCCTCATCCTGCAGTGGAAAGGCGACGAGCTCGACATGTCTTGGCGGCGGCATGCGCTCCAATCCTACGGAGGCGAGGGCCTCGGCTACCGAACCATCTAGGCTCTGATGCCCCGCATGCGCCGTTTCGGCGAACGCCGCGTAAGCCTTGTCGAGCGCTTCGAGCGCGAGAATTCGCCCTGTCGGCGCGCCCGACCGCTGAGCAAGGTCATAGGCGGCCAGCGCGTCGCGCCAGGCGCTCGCGGCCTCGGTCAGCATGCGGGCCGCTGGTTCGACAGACGCCGCGACGAGCGGCCCGCGGCGCAGCCGGGCGCCCCCGTCGTCAAGCGAGCGCATATGCGCTTCGAAGGTTTTGAAGCGCGAAGTCGCGAACATCGTCCTGTGTAGCGCCTTCTCGCCGACATCCGCGTTCAGCATCTCGCAGACATAGCGCTGCGTCGGCCGCAGCCCTGAGGCGGAGCGCCGATGCGCCGGCGCCGTGCGTCCGGGCGCGCCGGCGCCTCCGCAGCCATCCAGCTCGCGCGCCACAGCGAGGGACGTGTCGCCAGACGGCCGCAGCGGGACGCCGCTGTCGGCGAGCGTCGCGCCTTCCTCCGCTTCGCCGACACGCAGGCCCGTCTTCTCGGTGATCCGCAGTCGCATCGGCGCCTCATAGAGCCCCGGCGCGTAGGCTTCGTTGTAGAGCACGGCGAGGTCGTAGCCGTAATAGGCGAAGGACGCGCCGTCTGCGGGCTCGGTCGCCAACACATAGCTGCCGAGCTGGTTGGCGGCGTGGCGCTCCAGCGCCGGCACGGCGTCATTGGCGCCCGGCGGGCCCGCGGTGCGGAAAAAGAAAAAACGGCTAGACGCGCTGCTTTGCGGTCGGACCACCGGCTCCTCAGCGTCCGGCGCCAGCGCGCTGGTCTCGGGCGAGAAGGACACTCGGTAAAGCGCGTTGGGCTCGAGCATTAGATCGCTCCGCGAAGCGGCGGGCGCCGCTTCGCGGCTCTCCGGCGTTGTCGGCGGATCCTCTGCAAGAACGGTTTTCAGCGTCTTCCACTCAATCCAGCGCAGCCGAGCGTCGCTGGATTGCTGTTCGCCGCCGCCGACATGCGTCCGGAATCTCGGAGGCGCCCAGAGCGTTATCACCTCGAAGCCTTCCTCCTCGGCGTCGAGACCGCGGTCCTCGACCTCCGGAACGCGGAAGGTGAGGTCCGCTTCGGTGTCGCTGACCCGCGACATCTCGGCGGCGCCCACCAGCCGACCTCGACGATGCAGCTTCGCCGCGACCTCGCCGATCGTGGCGCCGCGCAGCCGCAGCGTCACCCAGCCGATCGGTCCAGGAAACACGATCTCCAGCGGTTGGGTCAGCCGGATCTCTTCATTGCGAAGCAGCAGCGGCGGCGGGCCAAAGCCCTCGATCTCGCCGAGGGCGCCGGGAATGAACAAAACGCTCTTTCGAACGAACGACGCCTCCAGCTCGACCGGTCCCCGCTCGCCGACCCAATCGATGCGGTGGGTCTCGGCGATCTGGCGGGTCCGGCAGGCGCTGGCCGCGTCGGCGCGGCCGGCGCGAAACTCCGAATGGGTTTGGGACAGGGCGTCATAGCGCCAGAGTTCGAGTTCCGGCGCTTCGCCATCTCGGTCGGGGCGCAGACTGTCCGCGTCGAAAGCGAGCACGCGTTCGAAACTGAGACCAACGTCCGTGGAGGCGCGAAGCGACGGCGCGCCGCCCTCCTCGATCTTATCGAGCGTGATCGTCCCGGTCCGATAGCGCAGCTCCCAACCGTCGACGACATCGGGGCCGGGATCGGGCAGGCCGGGCGCGCCCACCGCTTTTGCGAAGGCTGCGAGCGGCGTGGCGTCGATCGGGACGATCGGGGCCGACTTCATCAGCGCGTCCATCGGCGGCGCTGCGTCCGCGCTCGCGAAGGCCAGGAAGCGGCCTTCGGTAGTCTTATGGTGGCTTAGGATCAACTCGGTGACCAGCGGATCGACGCGCGGAAAATCGTCGTCGCGGCCCCATTTGAAAGCGACCTCGACAGAAATTCCCTTGATCGGCCAGGGCAGCTTCAGGGTGACGCCGGCCGAGCCTTCGATGAAGTACGGGTCCGGCGATTTGCCATCGAGCTCGACGAACAAGAGCAGGTCGAAGCCAAAGCCGAAGACCAGGAATTTGAAACCGCCTTCGATCTCGATGGCGCCTTCGAACAGTCGCGGGTTCCAGCCGATGCCCGCTTCGAAACCGAACATCGCCGCCAGCTTCAGTTGTACGGGGCCGAATTTCTTCTCCCAATCGACTCCGGTGTCTGCGCCGAACTCGATGCCGGTCGGACGGATCATCAGGTAGTTGTCGGCCCCGATGATTTCCAAGACCTCGGCTCGGATCCGCTTTTCCTGCGGTTCCTTCATGCCGAGATAGATATGCCAGGCGCGCCGGTCGTTGAAATCGAAGAAGGCTTCGAGGCCGCCGCTCACCTCGACGACCTTGGCGAGCGCGTAGCGGACATCGACGTTGATCTGGAAGGTGTCCGCAAGACCGTCGAACACTGCGATGGCGTAGAAGGCGCCTTCTGCGGTCTCGTCGTCGCTCAACTTCTTCAGGATGTTGGCGCGGCCCTCGATGAGGATGACCGGGCCGGGCGTCACAACGACGGCGAGCACATTGAGATTGAGCGAATAGCCGCCGTCAAACTGCGTGCCGATCATCAGACCCGCGCCGACAGCGTAATGGTCGATCTCCGGAGCCCACTTGGCCAGGTGGCGGATGGTGTATTTGGCCTCTTCGGTCTCGCCCCCCTTGTACCAATCGTACCAGGAGACCGGCTCGCCATCGTCGCCGGCCGGGCGGTCGGGCGCGAAATGGGCGCCGAAGAGCCCGCGGAAGCCGTAGATCGCCGCGCCCGTGGAGCCGAGCGGGATCGGCGAGGGCAACGTCATGTCGATGGTCGAGTAGAACACCGTCCGCCGGCCCGCCTCGCCCATTTGCAGCCGACCGATCACGACCTGGCCGTCGAGGGTGAGCTTTACGCTGTCGAGCGACAGCCGCACGGCGCCGGTGAACAAATCGCCGGTGAGCCCGCCGCCGACACCGCCCGGGCTCTCGGACAAGCGCTCATAGGTGACGCGGCCATAGAGCGAGAGGGTGTTCGGGATCGAGAGGCTGATCTCGATCCCGTCCATCGAAATCTCGATATCGCCGGTTTGCTGGTACCGCTTGATCGTCAGCCCTTCAACCGCGGCGGTGATCGGGAGGCCCGCCGCCAAGGTGAAGCCGCCCGACACGCCCACCCAGCGGTGCCGCTCTTCGATCGGCGTCAGTTCGGAGAGGGCGGCGCCGAAACCGATCTCCGAAATGGTCAGTTTGAAACCCTTGAAATCGAGCGTTTTCGCTTCGGGCAGGTTCACCCAACCGCCGTCGAAATCGATATCGCCCTCGGAGCTGATGCGCAGGTTTTCCACCTCCAGCTCCGGCCAATCGAAATCTCCCAGCTTCGGGCGCACCGAGCCGTCGATCGAGGCGTAGTGCACCTGATCCTTGGTGAGGTAGGTCAGCGTGTCGACGTCGATCTCGAGCCAGTCCAGCTCGAAGGAGATGAGCGGATCGCCCGAAGCGCCGCCGATGGCCAGCATGAAGACGCCATCCGGGCCGCCGAGGGTGGCGTCAAAGGAGAACCAGCGCTCCGCCAAGGGCATGAACAGAAAGCCCGCCAGCGCGCCGCCGACCGGGATCGACTCGCGGAACTCGACCGCGCCATAGCGCAGGACGGCGTCCATGCCCTGCAGTTTGGTCCCGTCTTCCGTCTCGCGCGCCGCCTCCTCATCGCTCAGGTCCCGGTCGCGATCCTCCTCCGTCCCATAGGCCACGGTCCCGGTGAAGCCGCCCTTGCCAAAGCCCGCGTTGCTCAGAGAGAAGCCAAGCTGATCGCCGTCGCTGCTGTAGTAAACGCTCGCCGCGCCGATCCAGAGACCTTCGAAGTCGGGGGCGACCTGTTCGGCCAGTCGCTCCGGAATGTCGCCGAGCACCAGATCGATGTCGGGTTCGGTTCCAAGATCAACGAACAGCTTGGTCTCGCCGATCCGGAAGGGCGTGACCGGCTCCAGCTCCGGCGACAGGAATCTGAAACGGCGCGGCGAAGCGTATTCGAAGCCGGTGCTGAGGCTCAGATCGAACGGAAGCTCCTTCTCGTCCTCCGTCTTCGCCTTGTAGACATCGTCCTCGCCGCGTTCCGCGGTCGCGGCGATGGTGGGCGGCAACCGCAGCGTCACGCCGATCCGATCGATCCGGAACTGCACGGCGGGGTCGACGACGAGATTGAGGCGGAAACCCGGCAGTTCGCCGACGCCCAAACGCAGTTCGACGCCAGTGAGCAATGGGAGTTCGAAGGCGACTTCTCGGACCACATAGAATTGGACGCCGGTCGAGAGCCCACCGAAGTCCCAGGAGGTCGAGAAGGCCGCCGGATCGTAGACGAGACGGTCGATCGGACGGAGGCCGCCGTCTGGTTCCGCCGCGCCAGCCTCGTCTTCGGCCGCGCCGCTGGCGATTTCTTCCGGCAAGAACTCGCCGAACAATTCCGAGACGGGGAGCAGGTAGCGATCTGTCACAGCCAACTCTCCCTTAGGCGATATTAAAGCTCAACGCTTGGGACTGTCGCCGGATAAAGTCGCGGCGCATGAGAACTCCGAAGTCGCTCCAGCGGACGCGGTCGCCCGCCGAGCCGCCGTCGTCACGAAAGTTCTGCAAGGCGGTCTGCAGGCGGGTCCTGTTGCCGATGTCGCCGTTCGCCGTCAGCAGCGCGAGATCCGCCGTGGTGAACGCCCCGTCGCCGCCGTTTCCAGAGTTGCGGCCGCGTCCGTAGGCGGCGAGGGAGTCCCGATCGAGCGTGGGCAGTCGGGTCGCCAAAATCCGCGTCTTGCCAGCGCGCTCGAAGATATGGCTCGACGCCGTCTTCGCCGCCAACAGGACGATCTCGACATCGACCTTATGCGCCCGCCCCGCCGTCTCGTCCGTCACCGTGGTCCAACCAAAGATCTCGGCGCCGCCGAAGCGATCGAGATTGGGGATCCTATTGGTGCCAGGCTGAAGACGGAAATCGAAGTCGAGGACATCCGCAAGCGGGCTGGTGGTCGATTGCTGGACCAGACAATAGTTTCCGGGCGCTACAGGTAGACCGTAGATCTGAATCCGGATCTCCGCATGCGCCTGACTGGCGTCGACGTCGGTAATCCCGGCGGCGTCCAGGGTGCGCTTTGTGGCCTCGGATAAGGCGCCGCCCCGAGTGTCGCGGGTCGCCGAGGCTGGCGGGGCGAAAATCCCCTCCAGCGCCGCGTTCTGCGCCGCAATGTTGTTCAAAAAGCCGTAATGCGCGCTCTCGAAAGCTTGAGCGTGGGTCGTGCTCGACGGGCCTCGGTCAGCAGGCAAAGGCCAGGTGGTCGCCCGGGCGCGGTCTTCGCCGAACTCCGAATGGGCGATGGCCGCCCCGAGCGGGGTGCGGTTGGACGTTCCCGCGAGGTAACTTGCGCCGATCACGATCAAAGCGAGCGGCACGGTGACCCAGGCGCTGATGGCCGCGCCCAAAACCGCGGCGGTCTCGACCACGCCGAGCGTAAACCCCGCGGCGAGGCCGACCGTCTCCGCGCGCGCGGTCGTGTACGAACCGGCTGCGGAGCTGGATTGGATCGCGGCCAGGCCGCTGCGTACTGTGAAGACGGTGCCGATCGCGTTCAACGCGCTCATGCTCGCGATTTTACCGGCCAGGAGGTTGCCCCCCTGTCTCGGCAGATGCCTGAGCCATTCATCCGGATCGGCGATCTGGACCATGCTGTTGAGGCTGTTGCCGACGGCGAGGATGTCGTTGGCGAGGCCGGTCCAGTTTTCGATCTGATCTGCGACCGAGGGGCTGGCGCCCGGCTTGAGCATCGCGGCGATGCGCATGTTCAAGGCGTAAACCGCCCCCATCGCTTTTAGCGTGCGTAGACTCGAGGCGGCTAAACCGCCGAAGATTTCAGGCGCCTCTGCTCTGGTTGTGGTCGGCTCCAGCACTTCGACGGTCTCGGCCCCGGCCTGCACCGTCTTGGCGCGAAAGCGCAAACCGTGGAATTCTTCGAACCAGTTCTTCATCGCGCCGTTAATCGCACGCAGACGCCCTGGCAAGTTCCGGCCTGCCGCCGCAATCCGGCGCTCCCACTCGAACCGGCTCTGAGCGAACACGGAGCTCAAGAGGATCCCGCGCACCTGCTTGGCCGCGCCCCAGATCGCTTTGGTGGCCTCGAAGATTTCTGTGTTCTGCAGCGCCTCCTTCAGCTTCTCCTCGCCGTAGCCGAAGCCGAGAAGCGCATGCTTCGCCTTGACCCAGACGGTGATCGTCTCCGTCGTCACGTTCGCGCGCAGGCTCTGATTGAACTCAGGCGAGCGGAGTACGGTTACGAGCGCGTCGACCTGATCTCTGATTCCACGATCGAGCCGGTCCAGCTGGTCTTCGAACGCATTGTACGCCGTGGGCGACGGACCAAGCGCGTCATTGACTTGTTGTCTGGTCCGATCATCCGCACGCAGAGCGGAGATCTTCGAATAGAGGGCAAGCTTGTCTTTATTTTCTTCGGTAAACAGCAGATAATCTGCGCGCGCTTTCATCAGGCGGGCGGTCTTTTCTTCGAGCACCTGGAGCGAGGGGGCCGCGATAAAGGAGGCGCCGCGCGGGGGGCTCTCCACCACGCCGTTGTAGGCGAAGGGATCAGCGTCGGGACCGAGGCCCAGATCCTCGAACCGCAGCACGCCGCCGGGGGCGGGGATCGGAGAGGCGGTGGTGGTCGTTGACGACTGCGTCAGCGCCATCCCAGGCGTGGGTTTGTAGAGGTTGACCGTGTAGCTGGAGGTGGTCGTGCGCGCCTCAAAGGTCAGCGCGCTCTCGGGCCCGAGCAGAATGACGCCCGGAGGCTGCGTGTGCAGGCGCGCGCCGCCGCTCCTCAGCTCGGCGGACGGGCGGTGGATGCGCACCTTCTGCACGCCGCCCGCCATGGTGTTGAGGGGGCGGACAAGCGTCGAGCTGATAGGCCGGTACTCGTGCCAGATCTCGAACGCCTCCGTTTCGGGATTGGAGGCTGCGTCGGTAAATGGCGTTTGAATGGCGCTGGGACCCGAGCCGAATTGCTGCAGGCGTAAGAAGTAGTCGTGCGCATCCAACCAGTAGAGGAGATCGCTCAACTCCCCGGCCGGACGGTGCGCTCGGTGGATCAGTCCAAGATACAGCGGCTGGTCCGGACCGACTTGGATCCGAGCGAGTTCGGTTGGAATGCGCTCCGCGTTCCGAAGTGGGACCGGCACATCCCATCTGGTCCGATCTCCGCCGCTTACGTCCGCGTCGGCGCGCATACCGGCTTCCACACCGCGAGTGGAGACCGGGTTGATCAAGCGGCCAGCATCGTCAAGCTGGGCGCGGTACCAGGGATTGTTGAATTGGCTGTGGGCGATCCGCTTGATGAACTTTTGAACGCCGTGCGCCGCCAATCCCGGCCAGTGAACCACAATGTCGCTGATCGTCGGCGGTGAACGCCAGCCGATAACCGGATTGCGCAATTGGGTGTAAGGATTGTAGCCGAGAACTAGGAACGGCAGGTCTTCGCGCCACCCGATGGCCACTGTGCAATTCCCAGGCGCGACAATGGAAACCGTCCGCTCGCTGTCCGGATAGTAGGCCTCGAGCACCTGACGCCAGTTCTCTGCGCCCAGGGCGTGCAGCTGGTCCGGGCGGGCGAAGGCGCAACAGGGGCCCCAGGGCGCAACGTGACTCGGCCGGCGAACGAGATAGGCGCCGCCGGAGCGGTACCTCGGTGAGAAGCGGCGGCTCGAACCTGGTCCGGGCGTGGCGCCGGGCGTGGCGAAGGGGTAGCGACGGATGAAGCTCATACGTCCTCTCCCGCGTCTTCAGCGGCGCGTTGCGGCGGCGCGAAGGACTCCGCGGCCTCGGCGCTGACTTCGCCGCCCGGGGTGCGCGACCAGGCCCGGTAGTGCGCGACGGCGTCCCTCGGCGCGCTGTCCGACGCGCTGGCGAAGCCGTCCTCGGCCGGCGCCCATGCGCGCACTGTCGCCCAGGCCCGCTCGCCGTCCAGGCGTCGCTGGATCAGCACCCGGTGGCCTGGTTCGGCTGGCGCGCACTCGATCTCGATCAGATCCTCCGCCTCGTTCAGAACGGTGCGATCTAGGATGAGGATGGGCGGTTCGGGTGGTTCGATCTCAAGCGGACGGGCGCGCAGGATCTCCTCGGACGCCGAGCGGTTGCCGAAGCGGTCCACCGCGACGACACGGCGCCAGACATCTCGGCGCCCCTCCAGTGCGGTTTCGAGATGCGGCGGCGACACCCCCTCGCGCGGCGCCGCCGTCAGCAGGCCCGCCGCCGAGCGCCGAACAATCGCCGCGCCGACCAGCGCGGCCACCTGGCCATCCTCGTCCCGGAAGGTGACGACGGCGAAGGCCCGGTCGGGGGATGCGCGCAGACCCTCGAGGCGCACGCCGTGCTCGTCCTCCTGGAGGCCGGCGGCGCCGGTCGCCACGGGCGCCGGGAGCAGGTTCATCACGCCAGGCGGCGCGAGGAACGCCGTCTCGCTGCGGGCCGCTCCGGGCGCGAAGTATCCGCGCACGGCGCGCGCGTCGGCCGCTGTCGTTAGCGGCGCGTCGGCCAGAAACACGCCCTCGATCTGGGTGAAGGCGAAGGGTTTCGGGATCAGGACCGCGCCGCCAAGCAGCCTCGGGCGCGGATCCGAGAGCGCGATGACAGTGGCGCCCTCGGGCGGCCCGAAGGGAAACCAGCGCACATCCTCCAGATCCTCGCGGCGCTGCGCTCCTAACAGCTCATAG
Source organism: uncultured Neomegalonema sp. (assembly GCA_964491865.1). Classification (GTDB taxonomy): domain Bacteria; phylum Pseudomonadota; class Alphaproteobacteria; order Rhodobacterales; family Rhodobacteraceae; genus JBCBRF01. The sequence continues at coordinate 15,290 of CAZBIG010000010.1, forward strand.
GCCGGCAGAGCCGCCTCTTCGGGCAGCGCGGCGATCGGCAAATCGAGATCCGCCACCAGCGACCACGCGGAACGAAGCGAGCGATCCCCCGCTTCGAGCCCTGTGAAGCGGGGCGCGCGGGGCGGGCGCAGGCGATCCACCGTCCCGGGCTCGCTCACCTCGCCCGCGCGCGGCGCGGCGGCGGCCGTCGTGGTCACGGTGCGGATCGCGTAGAAATACCGATTGCGCACCAGAGCCTTCACCGGATCGCGGTGCGCGCGGAGCGGCCGGCCTTCCGCATCCTCTCCAGCCGCCACGCCGTCGATCGCCCCCGGCGTCACGACGCCGAAGGCGCGCGCGGCGTCGGCGCGGCGGGCGAGCCGGGTCGTCTGCGCCTCAGTGCGCGCTGGGTAGAACCGGTCCGCCCAGGCCCGCCAGAACCGCCGCGCCTCCGGCGAGGTCTCCAGATCCTCGACGAACAGATCTTCGAGCGCGTCTTCGCTCAGGGCCGGAAAACAGCTCTGACGCCACGCTCTAAAATCGGAATCGTCCGAGAACACGTCGAGAGGGGTGGGCGCGTCGCGATAGCCGCCGGCGCGGAGCCGCCGGTTCTCGGCGTCGACGGCGAACACGTCCGCGTCGGTCGCCCGCATCACCTCATAGCGCACGCCGGGTTCCACGACGCGCCAGGTGATCCGGGCGACGGCCTCACCATAGACGTCGGGACGACCGATCGTGACCGTCGGTTTCGGGCCTTTCGGAGGCAGTCGCGGATCTACCGCCGGCAGCTCGAACACCTCGCCAACCGGCCCATGCGTCTCTCCCGCGAGCGACACCGCGCCGAAGGCGATCCGACGTATCGGCGTCTCTGCGTCGAAGGGGCCGAGATCGACCTCCGTCTCGAAGCTGGCGCCGGGATAGTAGACGGCCTGTGAGAAGACCGCGCGGTCCTCCGCGGCCGCCGGCAACGTGGCGGCGGCGACATAGAGCGCGAGCCCTTCCTCGCCTCGCTCCGCCCACAGCACGTTCAGCGTGCGCCAGGGGTTCCCGGCCTCCTGATCCAAGGACAAAGCGACTAGGCAGCCGGGCGCGAAGCGTGACGGGCGGCCGCCGACCGCGGCTTCCACCGCGTCGGCGCTGGCCGCGTCCGGGTGCAAAGCGATCCGCCAGGTCTTGCCGTCCGACAGCCAGTCGACCCCACGTTCCCGCAATCGGGCCAACTCCTCGGCGTCCACGCGTCGGGCGTCCACCGCTTTTCGCGCCTCGCCGGCGATCGGCGCGGGTCTTCGGAAGCGCACCGTCGCCACCGGATCGCTCGGCCAATTGGCTAAATCCGCGTCGTCGATCCTGAACGGGGCCAGCGGATCGGTCGGCTCGTCCGTGATCCGGATCGTGACGGCGGCGCCCGGCTCCGGCTCGATGATCGGATAGGCTCGGCGCGACACCAGAAGTTCGGCCCGGCCGCCGCTATTCAGAATCCGCAAGATTGAGAACAACTCGGACCCTATGGCGCAGGGCCGACGCTCGACCGCGGCGAACTCCGCGCGATAGGCGATGTCGGTGCCGACCGCGAAAACGGGCGCGCCGCCCGGGGTGGTCTCGGCGACGCGCGCGCTGGACGCCGCGCCCACGATTACGTTGCGCGCGCCTTCGCGCCGATGAATGGCGAACTGATCGACGTCCGGGTGGAAGAGCGATTGCAGCCCGGTCCACATCCAACGGAGCCTCGCCGTGCGCCGTGGTTCGATCAGCGCGCGATCCCCGACCCGGGCGGTCATGAAGCCGTCCGCCGGGTACTCCGGTCTGAGCGTGAGCGCATCGCCATCGAGACCGGCGTTTCCGATCCGAGCGCGCGTTCGCAGGCTCGTCTCGCCGCCGCGCGAGCGGGCGAAGGCGATCGGTAGATCGTTGAGATCCGCCGCCGCGAGCGCAGCCGGTCGCGTCAGCCGAACCGTGACCGCGTCGCCCGAGATCGCGGTCGCTTCGCCAACCATCGGAGCGAGCGCAGCGGTGAGGTTCACCGGCGGCGGCGGGACCGTGGCGGACGACACGGTCGCCTCCCGAGGGGTCGACCAGGGACTGAGGCGGCCGAAGAGATCGATGCCTTGCGCGAGATATCGGGTGCGCCCTTCGAACGGACGATCGTCGAGCGCGCGTGTGGGCTGGACCGTAGGGCTCTCGGCGCGGGTCGGGTCGCCCTCCAGGCCAAGCGGCGCGCTCGACGGCGGGACCGCCGGGCCGCGCCACAGCGCGACGTCCGAGATCCGGCCGTTGAACTGGCCTTGATCGCTGAACGCGTCTTTGCCGATGACAATCTCGACCGCGGCGCTGCGCGCGAGGCCAGACAGGGGAATGCGCGCGAACCGTCGGCTGCCGATGCGCCCGTCGACCAAGAAAGCCACGCTGTCGCGGTCGATGCTGAAGCCGAGGGCGCGCCAGCCCGACAGCGGGATCGCTGCGGCGCTGGGGATCACGCGGCCGTCGAGTTGGATGATCATCTGCGCGCCGGCGCCAACTTTGCGCAGGCCGAAGCGAACCGCCGCGCCGCTCTGGAAGCTGACCAACGCGGCGACGCCTTCCAGCTGTTCGATCTCCACCACGCAGGTGAGCGTGACGCCGCCGCTCAACCCCGGCAGGACCAGCCTCTGTCTGAGATGCCCGCGGCCCTTCGTGTCGAAGGCGCGCGTGTCGCCGCCGCTCCAACCCGGATTGAAGGCGCCGCCGTTGCGGCGCTCGGCGTCGGCGCCCGAGAGGCTCTCGCGCACAGCCCCCCTCAGAGGCCAATGCGCGAGTAAGCCGCGACGCTCCAGAGGCGTGGGCTGGATCGATCGGCGCCAGATCGTCGGGAGGGCGATGGCCCCGATAAATGGATAGCCCCCGAGGCGGCCGGGCTGAGACGGCGCGTCGGCGCCGACGCCGATCGAGCGGCGCGCAGGCAAGCGCAGCGCGCCGAGCGCAGCGGCGCGGAGGACCATCAACACGCCATTCACCCAGATACGAGCCGAAGCGCCGTCATAAAGCGCGGTGACGCGAAACCAGGCCCCGATCTGCACCGCTTCCGGCGCGCTGAAGCCCTGGCCGGCGATCTCGAATTCGACGGCCGCGGCCGCGCTTTGCGGCGTGGTCGTCACCCCAAGCCAAAACGCCTTGCCGCCTCGTCCGGCGCCCATCAGCGTCATCGGCTCCGGCGTCGCGCCGCTCCGGGCGTTGCGATCGATCCGCGCCCAGCAGTCGAGGAAAACATGGTCGCCAAACCACTGCACGGCTTGGGCGACCTCGACCGGCGTGACGGCTCCGCCCTCGCCGTCGAACGCGATCGCCCGACCGGCGGCGTAGTCGCCGCATTCGGCGAAGCGCGCGCGCCGAACCGAACCGGCGCCGGTCAACGCCGCCTCCAACGGGTCCTCCTCCGGACCGATGTCGAGAACCGGCTCCCAGCGCGCGGTCGCAAACCGATCCGAGTCGCCGAACAGCTCCGCTCGGGCGCCGCCGTCACGGAAAGGCGCGGCGTCCTCTGCCGCGGGCAAGGCGATGGATCGCGTTCGACCCGCCGGAGCGGCGCCGACCTGGTCGCCCCCGGCGCCCGGCAGCCTTAACCGCCCCCGCAGCCGGTCCGCCAACTGGCCCGACAACTGGCCCGCCAGGGCGCCCAGGATCCCGCTGCGCCGGCGATTTCGAACCTCGCCGAGCGCGCGGTCGGTATCGCCGGCGCCTGCGACGCGATCTCGAAGCGCGCTGACGACGCCGGCCAGCGCGCCTCCGCCCACCGCCTCAAGGTCTCGCTCCTCTTGCGGGTCTCGCTCCTCTCGGGCCGTATCGTTCAATGCGCCGCCCAGCGCGGGAAGCGGGTTTGCGCGATCACCTTGTGGAGGCGCCGGCTGGCGCCCCAGGCCGCGCGTCCCAAGCGTTGTGCGGATCGGGGGCGCGGGCGGGCGCTCCGCAGGGCGCGCGGCCGACGGATCTTCGCGCGACAGTCTGGCGCGCGCGGGCCGCCGCGGGTCGAACGCGGCAGGCGACGCGCTAGAGGCGGGAGGCGTCAGCTCGAGGGCGACCGTCGCGCTCGTGGTCCGCGCCTCGCCGTCGCGGGTAAGGCGCGCGCCGATCTGCTCCACGCCAAGCACGCGCAAGCCCGGCGCCGCCGGCGACGGCGCGTCGAAGCCGATGCGAACCGACTGGGGCGCCGAATCCTCGCGCCGGGCCTCGGTGTCGAACGCGCCGAACTGCACGTCGGCGGTCGCCGTCTCGAGCGGGCCCGAGCCGCCGCGGAACCGCAGACCTCTGAGCTTCCAAAGCGACCGCTCGCCGCTGGGACCAACATACAGACGTTCCCGATCTCGCAGGTCGAAATGTCTCGAGGGGCGCGTGCGGATCTTCAACCAGCGCCCGTCGCGCCGCAGCGCGTTTGGCGCGGTCGCATCGATGTTGGACAAGAACCATTCTCTCGGCTCCGGGTCCGCTTCAATCGCGAGCTCGATTTCCGCGACCGGATAGGGAAATGTCAGCTTCAGGCCGACCGAGGGGTCGCCGAAAAGATAGAGGCTGCCCGCGTCGACCTCTCGTCCACGATAAACGGCGCGCGCGCTCGAGAGCTCGACATCGCCGATCCGGACGCGGCCGCCGCCCACATCCGCCGCCTGGATCGCTTCAGTTCCCAATTCTTCGAAGGGCCAGTCGGGCAGGTTCCAGCGGGCGACGATCCTGTAATCTGCAGGCCAAAACGGCCGCGCCGCGTGGTCGACAAAGGCCAAACCCGCCCCTCGGGCGCCCTCAGGCTCCAAACTGGCGAGGCTGAGCGCGCCGAGCCCGCGCACCGACAGAGCGCGCGCCTCAGGGTTCGCGTCGTCGAGCGGCCGGGCGCGCGGCGCGACGCCGTCGGCGCGGAGGACCAACCCTTCGACAGTCTGGAGCAGAGCGCCGACATCTTCGGCCCGAGGCGGAGAGAGCTTGTCTTCCGGACAAGCGAAGCGCGCCTCGACTTCGTCCAGGTTCGCGATGTCTTCAGATTTCAGATGCGCCAGATGGCTCCAGCCGCGCGACAGAAATCCGAACTCGCCGCAAAGGTATTCGCGTTTCGAGAGAACGAAGCCGTCTTTCGGGAATCCGAGATCGCGGCGGAAGCTCCAGCGCAGATGGTTTCCGCGCGGAAGCGGACGCCCCTCCGACCCGATGGAAGACGCGCCAACCGACAGGCCGATCGCGGACAATAGGGGCTCCAAGGCGTCTCCCCCCTATTTGCTCGCCTCATCACCTCTTCTAAAGAGTCCTATAAAGAAGAAGTGACCATGGCTTTCGCCGCGGCGCGCTGCTTTCGCTTACTCGTGTGAGTCTGATCGTTTTGGACACATCGTCACAAGTCAAGAGCGCCACAAAAAATTATTAATCCTCAGTCAAAACTATTAGATTTGTGCAGTTGCGTGAGCGCAGTCGCCGAGGTGAAGAGGGAGCAGCAAATTGGACGCTCTGATCCCCACGCGACTTCAGCTGCTCGCCCGCATCACGATTTGTTCAATTTATGCAGTTGTATTCTACGCGGAGCGACGCCCGAAATAAACGTCCCGGTCGCAGACGCCAGCCTTTGCTCACAAAGCCGACCCGGGTGCGGCGGACCCCTTAGTTTAATCGTTACTCAGACTAGTCCTATCTAGCCGCGCACCAAGACGAGCGGGTCTCCTAGCGCTTCGATCGATCTGAGCCTGCATGTGGCGGCTGCAGCAACCGGGTGTGCAGTCCGCACGTCAAGCCTCGAAAATCATGGCTACGATACTGAGATCGAACTGCTGTGACCCCTGATTTTCCCTCCATCTGAAGCTAGAGTCCGGCCCTGGAGAG
>CAZBIG010000011.1:0-11992 GCA_964491865.1 uncultured Neomegalonema sp.
GTGGCCATGGGCCGCGCGCTGTCGAGCCTGGCCGACACCGCGCGCCAGACCCGCGACCCCAAAGCGCTGGCCGAGCTGCAGGACCGCAATCACGCCTCCTACGAGGCCATGATGGCCTCGGCCGGAACCGACGCGCTGGCCCGCGCGACCGATGTCGCGACGATGATGGCCGGCGCCCTGGCGCGCGGCCCCCGACAAACGGCCGAAGCGCCCCGAAAGGGGGAGCGAGACGGGACCCAAGAGGGGGCCCGAGAGGGAACCCAAGAGGGACCCCAAGAGCGGGCCGCGGACACCGAGGCCGCGCTCGACGCGTTGACCGACGCGCTGAAGGCGATCGCCGAAGCGCGCGACGCCGGCGACGACGCCTTTTTGCGATCGCTGGCCGAGCGTCTGGGCGCCGCGCCGGAGACGCTGAGAAACGCGTATCGCCGCGAGCGCGCCGACCGCGCTCCGGGCCGTGACGGACCGGCGGACGACGCCGGGAGCTGGGAGCCTTTCGAATGAGCGACGCCGCGCCAACCGCCGCCCCGCCCGCCGAGACCATCGCGTTCGACGACTTTCTGAAAGTGGATATCCGCGTCGGCCGCGTCGTCGACGCGCAACCTTTCCCCGAGGCGCGTCGGCCGGCCCTGAAGCTGTGGATCGATTTCGGGGCGCCGATCGGCGTGAAGAAAAGCTCGGCGCAAATCACCAAGCACTACGCGCCCGAGACCTTGATCGGCGCGCGCGTGCTGGCGGTGGTGAATTTTCCGCCGCGCCAGATCGGTCCGTTCATGTCCGAGGTGCTGACCCTGGGCGCGCCGGACGCCGACGGCGCGGTGGTGCTGGTGCGGCCCGACCTCGACGACGCGGTGGTCGGCGGCCGGCTTTACTGATCGCGCGCGCCCCGAGCCCGGGCGGCGCGGGAGCATCGGCCCAAAAGGACCAAGATGGGCCGGGATGGGCCGGGACCGTCACGATGACGCCGGTCGAACCGCGGGTTCGGGGCGGCCGGTCAGGCTCCGCCGGCGGCGTAGTCGGCGCGGATCCGGTCAGCTTCGGCTTGGCCGCGGACCCGGTCCCAAAACCAGATCTCGAGCGCGCGGACCGCCTCGGCTTTCGACCCGGCGCGGACCCCCAGAACCGTCCGCGCGACGGCGATGGTATTGCCACGGGGCAGATCCGCCGCGGCGAAGGCGGCGAACAGCTCGCGCCGGGCGGCCTGGGTCGGCTCGGCGTCGAGGAAACGCGCGGCCCAGATCTCGACTTCGGCCGAGACCCAATCCTCGCGCGCCTCCGCCGAGGTCCTGTAGGCGGCAGAGGCGGCCGCGGCCGCTGGGATCGATGCGTGCGTCTTGCTCATCAGCGCCTCCAGCCGCGACGGCGCGCGGCGGTCGGATCCCCTTCTCCACCTGTTCTGCATACACGATTTCGGCGGACTTTCCGCGCCTTTTCTCGAAACTGGGGCGGAAAGTGAGGCTTCGATCACAGACGGAGGCGCGTCAACGCGTTGGAGCCGACCGCCGAGAAGTAATCCTGCGCGGTTCGGCTCAGGATTTTTTCCTGATCATTAAAATATGCGAAATCGACGGCCGCCGCATTGGCGATCGAGGGCATGAACGGCACCGACCCGAGATACAGCATCGGCGGCTGGTCGGCGGTCCAGACCCGATTCGCGTCCTTAGCCAGCGCGATCATGCTCTTCTCGATCTGCTCCTGCCGGGTGTGGTGGCTGTCGGTGTTCATGCCGACGACCCCGACGATGTTCAGCCGAGGCCAAAGCCGCTCGCGGCCCGCTTCCAGAAACCCCGTGAAACGCCGCACCGCGGTGGTGCTCAAACGGTCGTCCCGGGTCGGGATGATCAGATTGTTGGCGGCGCAGAGCGCGTTGTAGGCGAAGATCGAGTTTCGCGGCGGCATGTCGATCACGACGGCGCCGAAGGTCTCCTGAACGAAGGGCGAGGCGAGATAGGCTGCGAGGCTCAGCCGACAGTCGTGGCGCGGCGGGTCGGCGAACACCCACTCGAACATCATCAGGTCTTCGCGCTCGGCGGCCTTCAGATCGCAGTCGAAAAAGGCCGACCCTTCGAGATGCGCGCGCGTAACCGGGCGCGCGGCGTTGGCCACCAGGCTCGGCGCGAGGTCGGGATCGAACACGGCCATCAGCGCGTTCTTGTTGATCTCGAATTTCGACGACGCGTCGCCCTCGCCGCTCAGCACTCCCGAAGAAATCACGATCGAAGACAGCGACCCCTGGAAGTCGAGGTCGATGAACAAGACGGGTTTGCCCCCCCTCAAACGACCATGGCGGGCATCGCCGAGGAAAGCCCCGAGGTTGGCGGCCAGCGTCGTCTTGCCGACGCCGCCCTTCAGGTTGCCGATCGCGATGATGGGGATTGCGCTCGGGCGCTCCGAAAACGGGTTGGTCTCTTCGAGCGGCCGCTTGAACGCGTCGCTGTCGAGCGCGTGTCGGATCCGATCGATATGGGCCGCGCGCTGGCCGAGACCGCGCTGCAGATCGTCGACCTGCTTGCGCATCATGGCCACCTTGCGCCGCGCCCGCGCCAGCTTCTCTTGGTTCTGCAGCAGCTCTTGCTCGGCCTGCGTCAGCTCTTGGATCGCCACGCGGCGTCCCCACAGCAGACCGGCGGCCAGCATCATCGCAAGCGACGCGGCGACCGCGAAAGCGAGGCTCTGCGCCAGACCCGCGTCGAGCGCTTCGGCGATCAGCTGCTCCCAGGTCATGCGCGCACCGCTATGTTGCCGCCGACTGCCATGCTGCCGCGCCGCCCCCCGTTCTCCGCCGGCCGCCGCGTTCGGCGACGCGCCGCGCCCATCGCGCCGACCCCACGAGGGGTTATCCATCGCCGGGACGGTCCCGTCTAGACGGATGAAGTCGCGCGCCGGCCGTCCCGCGGCGAAAGAGACGCGGTCCGCGCGGGAACCGAAGCGCCGACAGCGCGTCGAGCGCGTCCGGCGGCGCATCAGCGCGGCAGGCGCGCGATCGCTTTCAGGCCGCCCAAATGGTCGCTCTCGCCCAGAATAAGATCGCCCCCATGGGCGCGCACCGCGTCGAGCGCCAGCGCCAGGCCGAGCCCCACGCCGCCCCGATGATTTCGGTTTCTCGCCTCGTCCAGTCGGTTGAACGGACGAAAAGCCGCATCGCGCTGCGTCTCGGGGATGCCGGGCCCGTCGTCTTCGACGCAGAACTCGACATAGCGTTGCGACACCGTCAGCGACAGCATCACCTGCCCGCCATAGGCGAAGGCGTTGTCGATCAGATTGTGCAGACAGCGTTTGATCGATCGGGGCCGCAGGCGCAGCCGGGTGTCGCCCGGCCGCTCGATGCGCTGATAGAGCGAGACCTCGCCGCCTGTCCGACGCGCCTCGCACACGACCTCTTCGGCCAGCGCCGCGACGTCCGCCTCCTCATAGGCTTCGCCCTGATCGCCGCGGGCGTAGGCGAGAAACTCGTCAAGGATATGCTCGAGCTCGTGCAGATCGTGGCGAAACGCCGCCACGTCCGGGCCGTCCTCCATCATCTCGATCGCCAGCTTCATGCGGGTCAGCGGCGTGCGCATGTCGTGGCTCACGCCCGAGAGCATGCGGGTGCGCTGCTCCATCGCGCGCTCGATCCGTTCGCGCATGTCGAGAAACGCGCGCGCCGCAAGCCGCACCTCGTCCGCCCCCGAAATCCGCAGCGGCTCGGATCGGCCCTTGCCGAAGGCGTCCGCCGCGACGGCCAGCGCTTGGATCGGACGGATTTGGTTCCGCAAATAGACCAGCGCCACCGTGATCAACGCGGCCGCGGCGCCGGCCATCCAGGTCAGCAGCAAATGCGGGTTCGACGCGACCAGGCGGCTGCGCGGCAACGAGGCGGCGATCACGCCCCAGCGGGTCGAGACCCGCACGTCGACGCGTTTGCTCTCACGCTCTTGCGCGACGAAGATCGGACGGGCCATCACCTCTCGAAAGGTGTCTTCGACGGCGCGCCCGATCACGTCGAAGAACAGCGGATCGGCGCTCGGCGGCAGCTTCGCGCCTTCGAGCAGCACGATGTCATAGCCGAGGGTCCGCGACGCCCGGCCGAGCTCGTCGCGCGCCAGCGCCGCGCTGTCGGCTTGCGACACGCTGTCGACCAGATAGCGCAGCTCCGAGGCGGCGGCGTCGCTCATTTGACGGGTCACGCCGTCGAAATGACGTTCGACGATCAAGTAGGCGACCACCGCTTGCAAAATGACCATCGGGGCGACGACGATCAGCACCGAACGCCAGAACAGGCTTTTGGGCAGGTATTTTCGGAGGGCCATCGGGTGAGCGCCATCGTCTCGGGGACTTCGCCACATAGGAGCGCGCGCGCGCTTCCGTCCAGCCTTTCGGCGCGGGGGGCGCGGTGAGCGGGCCCGATGACGGCGCCGAGACGGTGGTCGAAACGGTGGTCGACGCCGTGCGTCGGTTGCTCGCGCCGAACCCCGGGCCGATGACGGGGCCCGGCACCAACGCCTATCTGGTCGGGCGGCGCCGTCTCGCGCTCATCGACCCCGGACCAGACGACCCCGCCTGGATCGCCGCGCTGTTGGGCGCGGCCAGCGGCCCCGACGCGATCGCCGCGATCCTCGTCACCCACGCCCACCGAGACCACACCGCGGCGGCGCGAACCATCGCGGCGCGGTCGGGGGCCCCGATCTACGGGTTCGGCCCCGCCGGCGCGGGGCGGTCCGACAGCATGGCCCGGTTCGCCGCCATCGCCCCCCCCGACGCGCTGGGCGGCGGCGAAGGGATCGACCCGGCGCACCGGCCCGACCGGCTGCTGGCGGACGGCGCGGCGGTCGCGCCTGCGGATCCGAGCGAAGACTGGCGGCTGCGGGCGATCCACACGCCCGGGCACACCAGCGACCATCTCTGTTTCGCGCTCGAGCGCGCCCATGGGGGGGCCAGAGCCCAAAGCGACGAGGCGAACGGCGACGACGGGGCCGGCGACGACGGGGCCGGCGCGGCGACAGGCGTCGTGTTCACCGGAGACCACGTCATGGCTTGGTCGACCAGCCTGGTGTCGCCCCCCGACGGCGACATGGGCGCCTATCTCGCCAGCCTCGAACGCCTGCGGGCGCGGCGAGACGGGCCGACGCCGGACCGTTTGTATTTGCCGGGGCACGGTCCGGCGATCGAGGACCCGGCGGCGCGGCTCGACGCGTTGATCGCCCATCGGCGCGGCCGCGAAGCGCAGATCCTCGACGCGCTCGACGCGGGCCCGGCCAGCGCGGAAGCGCTGGCGCGGCGCGTCTACGCCGACCTCGACCCCGGCCTTTTGGGGATGGCCGCCCGTAACGTGTTGGCCCATCTCGTCGATCTGACCGACCGCGGCGTGGTCGAGATCGGCGACGACGCTGCGGGCGCGCTGATCTTTAAAACTCGACGCAAATAAATCCGACCGGGGCGGCCGCGCTCCGCCCCAGCCGTCGTCGCATCCGCGAAATCCGTTTCATCTCAATATCTTATTCCCAACGCCCCCGCCCTCGAGCCCGCCGGGCGCGCCAGGCCGGCGCACCGACGGCCGGATTGCTAAAATTGTTGGGAAAACCGAGCTTTTACAATCGCCTCCTAGTCTTTTCTCTTGATCGGCGGACTTCACCCGAGGCGAACATGCTCTCTCGTTTCAGCATCCAAAATCGAATTCTTATCGGCTTTGGCTGCGTTATTCTGTTCACACTCTGCGTGTCGGCGCTCAGCCTGAAAACTGGCGACGAGCTCGCGAAAGTGTTCGACGGGTATCGAGCGACCGCTCAACAGACGCTCAAGGTCGAGGCCTACGGCTCGGCGATCTCGGACGCGAAGTTGGCGCTGTACTCCTATTCGGCGCAACCGACCCCCGACCGCGCCGCGCGCGCCGCCGAAGCGCTCGAGGCCGTGAAGAGCCGGCATCTCGACGCGACCCGCCTGCTGACGGCGGACGCCGCGGCGCGCGACGTCCTCGACGCGCTGTCCGACGGGTTGGCGGCGCTCGAGCAAAAGTTTCAGAGCTTCCAAGCCAAGGAGCAGGAGACCCGCGCGCTCATCGAGACGTTCGACGCGCTGCCGCCGAAGTTCGAGGCCGCCGTCAACGGCATGCTGTTCACGGCCCAGATCACCGGCGACCAAGCCGCCGCCGAGAAAGGCGCCGCCGCGATCCTGTCGATCACGCGCGGCGTCAGCGCGTTCCGCAGCTTCCTGTCCTCGGGCGACGCCGAGGCCCGCCAGGCCGCCGGCCCCTTTCTCGCCGAGGCCCGCTCGCAACTTGAGACCGTGAAGGCGCATCTCGACCGTCAGAACGCCGACAGCGCCGGGGCCGCCGAGGCGATCGACACCGTGGACGCCCTTCGCGCGCTCGCGCCCCGGATCGTGACGGCCGTCGCCGATCTCGACGCCCGCCGCGGCGCGCTGCTCGAACTCGGACCCGCTTTGCTGGCGGATGTGGCGACCTTGCGCGGCCAGGTCGTGGCCCGCCAGAAAACGCTCGGGGAAGCCGCCGACGGCCGCATCGCCGGCGCGCTGTCTTTGACCTTGTGGGTCGGCGCCGCCGCCGTGGCCGCCGCGATCGGACTGGCGCTGTGGATCGGCCGGGCGATCTCGCGCGACGTGCTCGCCCAGGCCGACGCCATGACGCGTCTGGCCGAGGGCGATCTCTCGGTCGCCATCGAGGGCGACGACCGGGGCCCCGAGATCGGGCGGATGGCGGGCGCGCTGCGCATTTTCAAAGCCAACGCCGAACAAGTGTCCCGCGCCGCGGCCGAAAAGGCGGCGAACGAACGGCAGGCGGCCGAGGATCGGCGCGCGATGATGATGGAGCTGCAAACCGCGTTCGGCGCGGTGGTGGACGCGGCGGTGGCGGGCGACTTCTCGGCGCGCGTGACGGCGCGGTTCGACGACCCGGAACTGACCGCGCTCGCCGAGTCGGTGAACCGGCTGGTCGAAAGCGTGCAGGACGGCGTCTCGGAAACTGGCCGCGTGATTTCGCGCATCGCCGAGGGCGACCTGACCGAGCGCATGGAGGGCGCCTACGCCGGCGCGTTCGCCGAACTTCAGAACAATCTGAACGGCGCCATCGAAACGCTGTCGGACATGGCGATGCGGCTGACCGAACAGTGCGCCGCGGTTTCCCAAGGCGGCGCGATGATCGCCAGCGGCGCCGAGGCGCTGTCCGAACGGGCGGGCGAGCAGGCCAGCGCGCTTGAAGAGACCGCCGCCACCATGGAGGAGATGGCCGCGAGCGTGAAAGAGAACGCCGACAATTCGGGCGGCGCGACGGCGGTGGCCAGCGACGCGGCCGCCCGCGCCGAGGCCACCGGCGAAATCTCCGAACAGGCGGTCGCCGCCATGGGCGCCATCGAGAAAAGCTCGTCCCAGATCGCCGCCATCATCTCGGTGATCGACTCGATCGCGTTCCAAACCAACCTGCTCGCGCTGAACGCGGCGGTCGAAGCCGCGCGGGCGGGCGACGCGGGCAAGGGCTTCGCGGTGGTGGCCTCCGAGGTCCGCACCTTGGCGCAGCGCTCGTCCGAAGCGGCGCGCGACAGCCGCGCCTTGATCGAGGAAGGCGGGCGTCACGTCTCGGACGGCGTCGCGCTGGTGCAGCGCTCGGGCGCGTCGCTCGCCGAGATCATGGACGCGATCAAGCAGGCGGAGGGCGCGATGGGCGCGATCGCTTCGGCCTGCGGTCAGCAAGCGACCAGCGTTTCGGAAGTGTCGGCCTCGATCAGCCAGCTCGACAATCTGACCCAGCAAAACGCGTCGATGGCGCAAGAGAGCGCGGCCCAGGCCCAGCGCCTGGCCCAGGCCGCCGAGGAGATGCGGCGGCTGCTCGGGTTCTTCCGCACCGGAGCGGCGTCGCATCGGCGCGCCGCCTGACCGCCGTCGCGCCGACGACGGCGGCAGGCCGCTCGCCCGGGTCCTGAGCGCCCGGGGCCTGAGCGCTTGGGTCCTGAGCGCTTGGGTCCTGGGCGCACGGGTTTCGGGCGCCTGGGCCCTGGGCGGCGGTCAGGCGGCCGGGCTGGCCGCCGGCGCTTTCTCGGCGGGCGCGCCCTGGTCGACGAACCGCAGATTCTCCGCCCGGATCGCCGCCGCGGCGTCGTCGTAGAGGAACGGCAGGAAGGCGTAGCGCCGTCCCCGCGTCACCTGCGACACCGCGTGCAGCAGCGAGCAAGAGAACACCACCGCCCCCCCAGCCGGCGCCTTGAAGCCCCGGCGGCCGTATTCGGGGAAGCTGACCTCGCCGCCGTCGAAATCGTCGTTCAGGTTCACTGAAACCGCAAAGCGCCGATGGGCCGTTCCGCGGGTGGTGTTGTCCCGATGCGCCGCGAAATGACCCGCGTCTTCGGCGGTGTAGCAGCCCACCAAGTAGCGCTCCATCCGCGTCATCTTGAACTGATGGACCTTGGCGATTTCCGGCGCGATCCGCCGCATAAAGCGGCGCTGGGTCTCGGCGATCAACGCCGGATCTTCGATGGTGACGTCCTTGCGGCTTTTGTGCCGGCGGTCGTGCACCCCCACCGTCTTGCCGTCGACTTCGCGCATGAAGCCCGACTCTTCGCCGCCCTGGCTTTCGTAAAGAGAGATCAAGCGCGCGCAGAAATCGGGCTCGAACACGTTCGGCAGCACCAGGATCGGCGCCTGCAACGCCATGCCGGCGAAATGGTCCGCCGGCGGCAACCCGGCGACGTAATCCAGCACCGCGGCCACGTCGCTTTGGTCGGGCGCGAACGGCACGACCTTCATGATGCGAAGCGTCGGATCCAACACGAACCAGAGCCGTCGAAACCGGCCTTTGACCGCCGTGTCGTCCTGCGCCAGCGCGCCGTAACTGCGGCTCACGCTTCCGTCGAAATCCCAGAAAAACCGGTAGCCCGGGTAGCGGTCGGTCACCCGCTTTTCGCTCTCATCCTCGGGGTCGACGCTCACGCCGAAGAACGCGGCTCGGGTTTCGTCGAACAGGTCGGATCGGGCGAACGCGGCGCTGAGCGCCGAGCGGGCGTCGTCGTCGCGCAGCGTCCCGAAAAAGCAGAGCACGATATAGCGCCCGGCGACCGAGTTGAAGGCGAAGCGCGGGTTGGAGACCGAGCGCTGGTGGAACCAGGGCGCGGGGTCCCCTGGGGCGAGCGTGATGAAGCCTGTCATGGTGCGAAGCGTTCCCAGCATCGCGAGCGGCGAGGTCCGCAATCGGCCTCGCGCGCCGCCGAGACCGCCCTGAGCGGACGGCGAGCGGGATGTTTAGGCGGTGAGGGGGCGTCGCAAATAGACATCAGCGTCGCTGCGGCGTCCTGACGGCTTTTTTCGCCGGAGCTGCGGCGCGGCGTCCACGCGTCTTGGAGTATTCGACCGGCTCGACATCCCGCGGCGGGGACAGGGGCGAGACCGGCGGGTCCCTCGACCAAGCTGTTCTTGCCGGAACCGACCGAAGCCGCCGCGGCCCGGTCATCCGCCGCCCGACAAAAGCGCCTCGAAACGGTCCATCGCCTCCTCGATCGCCGAAAGGCTGTTCGCGCACGAGAACCGCAGGCAGCCCGGGGCCGCGTCGCCGAAACTGGATCCGGCGATCGCGGCCACGCCCTGTTCCTCGAGCAGCCGGGTCTGCAGCGTCGCGCCGTCCAGGCCGGTCTCGGCCACGCTGGCGAAGGCGTAAAACGCGCCGCCCGGCTCCGGGCAGACTACGCCCGGCAGCGCGTTCAACCGCGCCGCAAGCCGGCGGCGGCGCGCGTCGAAGGCCTGGCGCATGGTCTCGACGGCGTCTTGCGGTCCGGTCAGCGCGGCGACGCCCGCGGCTTGGGTCGCGGCGCTGACGCACGAAAAGCTGTTCACGGCGAGCGCCACCGCCGGCGCGACCAGGGGCGCCGGCCAGACCGACCAGCCAAGCCGCCAGCCGGTCATCGCATAGCGTTTCGACGCCCCGTCGAGCAGAATCACCCGATCGGCGATCTCCGGCTGCGCCAGCGGCGAGACGTGCGGGCGACCGTCGAACAGCAAGCGGCTGTAGATCTCGTCGGACAGGATCGCGACGTCCGGCCGATCGGCGAGCCCTTCGGCCAGCGCGCGGATCTCGTCGGCCGGCGCGACGCCGCCGGTCGGGTTCCCCGGCGAGTTCACGATCACCAGCCGGGTCGCGGGCGTCAGCCGCGCCAGGATCTCGCTTGCGTCGAGCGCGTAGCCGGTGTCGGCGCGCAAGGGCGCGGGAACCGGCGTCGCGCCGGTGTAGCGGATCATCGAGCGGTAGATCGGGAACCCCGGGTCGGGGTAGAGGATCTCCGCGCCCGGCGCGCCGAACATCAGGATCGCAAAGAAGATCGCGGGCTTGCCGCCGGGCAGCGCGACGATCCGATCGGGGTCGGTCTCGACGCCGCCCCGCTCGGCGAGATCCATGGCCACCGCCTCGCGCAGGGCGGGCGTTCCGGGCGCCGGCGTGTAGCCGTGGGCGCCGTCGCGCAGCGCCTTCACCGCCGCTTCGACAATCGGCGCCGGCGTCGGAAAGTCCGGCTGACCGATGCCGAGATTGATCACCGGCCGGCCGCCCACGCCCCCGGCCCGGTCGATCTCGGCGGCGCGCGCCAGGACGGCGAAGGCGGTCTCGATTTCGAGACGGTCGAGGGCGGGCGTCGGACGCATCGGCGAACTCCTGTCGGGCGAGACCCCGTCGTCTCGCCACCGACCTTGCGCCTAACGCGCTTCGGGTCAGGCGGCCAGCGCGCTCAGCGGCCGGTGTCGAGGCCGAAGAGCCGGTAGACGAAGCAGACCCCGACCGCGGCCGAGGCGAGCAGGGCCGCGCCCGCCAGCCCCGACGCCCAGACGACCAACGGGCCCAGCGTCTGGGCGAACGGGCAGAAAATCGCGAAGCCGAGCAACACCAGACCGAGGACGGCTCGGCCGACCCGGTCGAGCCGTCCGACATTGCGTTCGAAGCTCATGGCGCGTCTCCTTAGTTCATGCGTGCGCGAGCGGCCCAAGGTCGCCGGGCCGGCCTCGGCGCGCCTTGAGCGCGGTCAATCGCCGCGCGACTTTGTGAGGATCTTGCGCCCGTCGCGCCGTCGCGGCGGCGCTGACCCGCCGGCGCAAGGGATCGGCGCGACGGCGCGGCTTTCGGGAGAGGTCTGATGGCGATGGAGCGGACGGCGTTGGTGACCGGCGCGAGCCGCGGGATCGGGCGGGCCGCCGCGGCCGCGCTGCTGGCCGACGGCTGGCGCGTCATGATCGTCGCGCGCGGCGCCGACGGGCTCGCCGCGGCGCGGGCGGATCTGCTCGACGCCGCCGCCGCCCCGCCGGACCGGCTTGAAGCCGCGCCGTGCGACGTGGCCGATCCGGACGCGGTCGCGGCCCTGTTCGACGCGATCGCCGCGCGGTTCGGCCGGCTCGATTTCGTGTTCAACAACGCCGGGGGCGGTCTGTCCTCCGCGCCCATCGACGAGATCGCGTTCGAGGACTGGCGGCGCGTGATGGCGGTCAATCTCGACGGCGCGTTTCTGATCGCCCGCGGGGCCTTCGCGCAGATGCGGCGTCAGCGCCCCCAGGGCGGCCGGATCCTCAACAACGGCTCGATCTCGGCGCATGCGCCGCGGCCGGGATCGGTCGCGTACACGGTCTCGAAGCATGCGGTGACGGGGCTGACCCGGGCTCTGGCGCTTGACGGCAGGCCCTTCGACATCGCCTGCGGCCAGATCGACATCGGCAACGCCGAGACCGACCTCACCGCCCGCTTCGCCGACGGCGTTCCCCAGGCGGACGGGACGGTCCGGCCAGAGCCGGTGATGGACGTCGCGCATGTGGCCGACGCGGTCGCGCGGATCGCGGCGCTGCCGCTCGACGCCAATGTGCTGTCGATGACCCTGATGGCGACGAAGATGCCGTTCGTGGGCCGCGGCTGACCCGGTTCGGCGACGCGGACCGGCGGCGCGCGCGTACGCGCGCCTCAGCGCCGCCGGTCCGCCGCCGGGTAAGCCGGAAACGCGCGACCGGCGGGTAGTGGGGAGCAGCTACGAAGCGCGAAGCCGGG
>CAZBIG010000011.1:12002-20707 GCA_964491865.1 uncultured Neomegalonema sp.
GGGCCGCCGGCCGCCCGGGCGCGCCCCCGCGTCCGGGCGCCGCCGGGGCCCCCGCCCCGCCCCCCCGCGGGCCCGCCGCCGGATCAGCCGAAAACGCGCTCCCGGCGGGTCTTGTCGAGCAGCTCGGTCGCGCGAAGCGGCGTCAGGCCGAAATCGAACGAGGCGGTCAGCACCGTCTGATACTCGGCCGGATCGACCTTGCCGTCGGCGAACATGACGCGGCAAGCGAGCTCGAACGCCGCCTCGCGTTGCGGCGCGTCCAGCTGGGCCGCCGCGTCGCGCATGACCTTGGCCCCGCCAAGGCGGTTCCAGTCCAGGGCGATCTCGCTCATAAAGTCGATGATCCGCTGCGGCGGCAGACCGCGAAACGCCGGATCTTCGCGGGTGAAATCGCGGATCGCGTCGACCTCGGCGATATCGAGATCGCCGTCGAGCAGCATCGTCGCGACCGCGGGCGTCAGCAGCGCGCGCGCCACGCGCTCCTGGTCGATCCGAGGCTGGGCTTTCTTCCGTCCAAACAACATGCGGCGTCCTTTCAACCGAAGTCGGTGTCCGCAGCGTGCCAGCGCGGCCTTAACGGGATTTGTCTGGAACGAAATTTTGAGCATTACGGGCGGCGCAACGCTGTCGCGCCGGGGCCGAGGGCGCGCCCCTTTGACCGGGGTCAAGGCTTTTCGGCGCGGGGTCGCCTGAGATCCGCCGAAGACGCGCCGCGCCGGGCGGCGCGCGACCCCGGAGGGCCCCGCCATGTGGAAACTCGCCAGCATCCTTTATCTTCTCGTCGCCCCGACCTTGGCGGGCGTGCTCGTGCTGGTCGGCCTCAGCGTGCCGCAGCTCGGCCTTGACGACATGCAGGGCGTGGCGGCCCTCGGCGGGGCCGGCCTGGTCCTGGGCGTGCCGCTCTCCTTCGTCGTGGCGGCCTTGCTGCCGAAAGACCGGTCGCGAGCCTGAGGCCGCCGCGCGCGGCGCGCGCCGCCTGCGGGGCCGCCGGCTGCGCTGTCGGCTCACGCGAACGTGCGGCCGCGCCCTGCGTCGGCCTATTCTGATCCATCCGTTCCAGTACCATCTGGCGTCACGTCGACGGCGCGCGGAGACCGCGGGCCGTCGATCGCGGGGCGGATCCCTCCCTCCGCGACGCCTGCGGGCCGGTTTAACGCCGGCCAAGCGGAACCGATGGAGACGAAGATGGCGCGCTTAGCGCAAGTGACCGACGCCGACGCGAGCCCGGCGGCGACCGAACTCTTCACGGCCATCAAGGCCAAAGTCGGCATGACGCCGAACCTCTACCGCGTCGCGGCCAACCAGCCCGCGGCGCTCAAAGCGCTGCTGCAGCTCGGCGAAACGCTGGGCGGCGGCGCGTTCGACGCAAAAACCCGCGAGGCGATCGCGCTCGCCGTCGCCGGGGCCAACAATTGCGACTATTGCGCCTCGGCCCACACGGCGATCTCGAAAGGGCTGAAGGTCGATCCGGACGAGATCTCGGCGCGTCTGGCCGGGCGCTCGGCGGATGCGCGTCTGCAAGCGATCCTGACCCTGGCGGTCGCGATCGTCGAGAAGCGGGGCTTCGCGACCGACGCCGATCTCGCCGCCGCGAGAGAGGCCGGACTGTCGGACGCCGACATCGTCGAGGTCGTGGCCAATGTCGTGGCCAACATCTTCACGAACTACCTGAACCATGTCGCCGACACGGATATCGATTTCCCGGTCGTGAGGGCGCAGGGCTGACCCGGGGCGCGGGCCAAGCCGCGGCGCGCCGGCGCACAGTCGGCGCGCCGACGGGCGAGGCCGTCGGGACGCCGCGTCAAACCCCGCCCGCCTCGTCGCCGGCCGGCGCTCGCAGATCGGGCAGCGCATAGCCCGCCTCGGCCAGCCGGCGCCGGATCGCAACCTTCGAGATCTTGCCCGTGGCGGTGTGCGGGATCTCGTCGACGAACAGGATCTCGTCGGGCAGCTGCCATTTTGCCAGGCCGCAGGCCAGATGCGCTCGGATCTCGTCGGCCGACACCGCCGAGCCCGGCGCGCGCACCGCCAGCAGGACCGGGCGCTCGCCCCATTTCGGATGATCGACGCCGATCGCGGCCGCTTCGGCGACGCCGGGCGCGCCGACCGCCAGATTCTCCAAATCGATCGAGCTGATCCATTCGCCGCCGGATTTGATCACGTCCTTCACGCGGTCGGTGATCCTGATGAAGCCGTTAGCGTCCATCGCGGCGACGTCGCCGGTGTCGAACCATCCGTCCGGGTCCAGCGCCGTCTCGTCGCGGCGCGCGTAACGCTCGAGCACCGCGAAGCCGCGCATCTTCAAGCGGCCGGTCGTCCGACCGTCCCAAGGCGCTTCGGACCCGTCCTCGAGCGCCACCTTCAGATCGATCCCATAGAGCGTGCGGCCCGCGGAAAGCTGCGCCTGCAGGCGCGCCGCGTCGCCGCCCGCCTCGGTTTCGGGCGTCGGCGACGCCATCGACCCGATCGAGCTGCACTCGGTCATGCCCCACGCATGCACCACGCGGACGCCGTAGCGGTTCTGAAACGCCTCGATCACCGCCTGAGGGCAGGCCGAACCGCCGATCACCACCCGCTCGAGGGTGCTGAACCGCTCGCCCGTCTCTTCAAGGCGCCGGAGCAGCGGCAGCCAGACGGTCGGCACCGCGAGCGCGCAGGTCGCCCCGCGCTCGAGCATGTCGAACAGGGCCTCGGGCGTCGCGTCGCGTCCGGGCAGCGCCACGGCCGCGCCCGTCATCGGGGCCGAGTAGCCGACCGACCAGCCGTTCGCGTGGAACAGCGGCACCACCGGCATGACCATGTCCGTCGCCGACAGCCCGATCCCGTCGGGCTGAGCGGCCATCATCGCGTGAAGCAGATTAGACCGGTGGCTGTAGACCACGCCCTTGGGGTCGCCGGTCGTGCCCGACGTGTAGCAGAGCCCGCAGGCGTCGCGCTCGTCCCCGTCGGTCCAGGGGCGATCCGCCGGCTGCTCCGCGATCCAATCCTCGTAAGCGAGCGCGCCGGGCGGCGCCGCGTCCGGCATGCGGTCGGCCGAGGTCAGGAACATCACCCCTTCGACGGTGTCGAGCCGCGGCGCCAGCCGCGCGACCAGCGGCGCGAGGTCGGCGTCTGCGACCAGCCAGCGATCCTCTGCGTGGTTGATGATGTAGACGAGTTGATCGTCGAACAGCCTCGGGTTCAGCGAGTGCAAGACGGCGCCGGCGCCGGGGACGCCGTACCAGAGCTCGAGATGCCGCGGCGTGTTCCAGGCCATCACCCCGATCCGGTCGCCCGGCCGTGCGCCAAGCCGTCGAAACCCTTCCGCGACTTTGAGAGCCCGCTCTCGGATCGTCGCCCAGTCGCTCTCGACCAACGCGCCGTCCGGGTTGCGGCCGATCACGCGGCGACGCCCGTGAAAGCGCGCCGCGTGATCAATGATCGACGAGACGCGGAGCGGCCATTCCAACATTTGGCCCCGCATGAACACCTCCCTTGGGCACATCCGCGACGGTGTCGACGCCGCCCGGAACGGGGGCGGCGGGCCGTCTTGACCCGGCATGCTAGCCTGATCCGAAGCGGATGCGAACGCTGCGAACCGGGGAAGCGGATCGTGGACCGGCTGGTGGACCGGCGCGGCGACCCGGTCTTGGACCGAGGCGAGGTCCGGGACCGGAGAAGGGGCGGACGCGCGCGGGCGCGGGTCAGCGCACCCGGTTCGCCGCGGCCCAGGCCTCGGCGGCGCGCAGACCGATCAGCGAAAAGGGCACCGAGACCGAGGGCGGCGCGTCGGCGGCGGTTTCGGACGGCCCCTCCGCCGCCGCGCCGTCCAACGCGGGCGCCGGCGGCGATCCCGCGCGATAGGCGTAAACGAAGGTCAGGCGGCCGCCGGCCCGCATCGCCTCGAGCAGCCGGGCCGCCGTGTCGGTTTCGGCCAACCGATAGAGGTTGCGCGGGTCGTCCGGACGCTGAAGCCAACCGCCGGGCGCATAAGGCGCAAACACCGCCACGCGCGCGCCGTCGACCTCGGCGCGGATCGGGCTGGTGGCCGAAACCAGGCGGCCCCGCGCCACGAACATCACCCGCGCCGGTCCCTTGCCGTCGGTCTCGACGCGCAAGATGTAGTCGGCGGCGGCGCCGTCCGGGTCGGACAGGGTGGTCAGCACGCAAACGCCGCCGGGGCGGCAGGCGGCCAGCCAATCCTGAAACGTCGCGCGCCGCTCGCTGAACCGCTCGGTCACGATCTCCGGGCGCACGCCCCGCGCGGTGTAGGTGAGGTACGAAAAAGCGGCCGTCGTCAGCGCCGCGACGATCCAGAACAGACGCATCGGGCGGGTCTCCGCAGGGGCCTGACTGCGGTTTTCTAACCGCGCCCGCGCCGCGCGCTCAACGGTCTCGTGGCGGGCGGCCGGGGCGTGCGCTCGGGGCGGGCGGCCGGGGCGGGCGGGCCTAGAGCCGACGCAAGCCGACCAGGCCCCAGAAACCGCTCAAGCCGCCGAGAGAAGCGCCGCGCGACAGGATGGACGCGTCGCCGGCCACCGCGATCAAGGTGCGGGACACGCGCGCGCGGAGCGCCTGGACCTGCTCGGCGAAGCGATCCGACCGGTCGGCGCGACGCTCCGCGGTTCGCGGGGCCGAGCCGGCCGCCAGCTCCGACGCGGCGATCTCGGCGCCCGCGCGCGGGGCGACCCGAGGAGTGGGCGCGCGGACCGGCGCCGCCGCGCGCCAGCCGAAGGCGGCGCGCCTGAAGCCGGCCGCAGGTCCGGAGCGGGCCTCGACCGCCTTGATCCTGGCGATGTAGCGCGCCGTCCGCCGCTCGCTTTCGGCCGCCGCGGCGCCGCCCGCGATCGCCCGGATCTCCGCGACCGTCGGGGCCGCCTCGGCCGCCGCGCCGACCGACAGCGTCGCAAGTCCGGTCACCAGACCAGCCCACAGAGCGACGAGGAAGGCGCGGCGCTGGGTCATCGGAGCCCTCGAATCAATGACGCGTCGAGCATTAGAATAAGCGAAGAGTTTGAACACGCCTTGAAAAACCGCGGGACCTGTCGCGCGGCGGGCGGGGCGCAGGTCACGCCGGCGCGCCGCCGCAGCCGCCCGACGGCCGCGCCGCGCCTTAGACCCCGCCCGGTCCAGAGGCGGTCTGCGGCGGGAGCGGGCGCGGCGGGGCCGCCGCTCCGGATCGATCGCGCGGCCCAGGCGCCTTCGGCGCCCTTCGCCCTTCGCCCTTCGCCCTTCGCCCTTCGCCCTTCGCCCGTCGCCCGTCGCCGGTCAGGCCGCCTGCTTCCGCGCCCCGAACCGCCCGTAGAAGGTCTCGCCCGCCGCCACCAGGTCGCGCAGCAAGGCGGGCGGGGCGAAGCGGTCGCCATGGCGCGCGGCGAGGTCCTCGCAAATTTCGAGGAACCGGGCCGGCCCGGTCATGTCGACCCAGGAGAGCGGGCCGCCCGACCAGGGCGCGAAGCCCCAGCCGAGGATCGCGCCCACATCGCCCTCGCGGATGTCGACGAGCACGCCCTCCTCGAGCGCCCGGATCGCCTCGAGCGCCTGGATCGCGAGCAGCCGGTGCGTGACCTCGTCGCGATGCGGCTGCTCGGCTTTCGGCGGGTGCAGCTCCGCCAGCCCCGGCCACAAGCCCTGCCGCTTGCCCTTGTCGTCATAGGCGTAAAATCCCGCGTTCGCCTTGCGCCCGAGCCGCCCTTTCTCTTGGAGCGCGAGCAGCAGATCGTCCGCGCCCGAGGCCGGATAAGCGTCGCCCATCGCCGCCTTGGTCGCCTGCATGATCTTCACGCCCAGCTCGATCGAGGTCTCGTCGGTCAGCTGAAGCGGGCCGAGCGGCATGCCCGCCTGCTTGGCGCAGTTCTCGATCAGCGCCGGCGTCACGCCCTCGGCCACCATCCGCGCGCCCTCGTTCACATACGGAATGATGCAGCGGTTGGCGTAGAAGAAGCGCGCGTCGTTCACGACGATCGGCGTCTTCTTCAGCTGACGCACGAAGTCGAGGGCTTTGGCCACGGCCCGGTCGCCGGTTTCCGGCCCTCGGATGATCTCCACCAGCATCATCTTGTGCACGGGCGAAAAGAAATGGATGCCGATGAACTGCTCTGCGCGCTTCGAGGCCTTGGCGAGCTCCGAAATCGGCAGGGTCGAGGTGTTTGTGGCGAAGATCGCGCTGTCGGGCAGCGCCGCTTCGGCCATCTCGGTGACTTTCGCTTTCAGGCCTGGATCCTCGAACACCGCCTCGACCAGAAGGTCGCAGCCGGCGAGTTGGGCGTAATCCGACGTCGCGACGACGCGGGACAGGATCTCGGCTTTCGCCTCGGGCGTCAGCTTCCGCCGCTTCACCCCTTCCTCGAGAAGCCCGTCGATGGTCGCGAGCCCCCGGTCCGCGCTGTCCTGATCTCGGTCGATCAGCACGACCCGCATGCCCGCGGACGCCGAGACATGGGCGATGCCCGCGCCCATCATGCCGGCGCCCAGAACGCCGAGCTTCGTCACCGACTGGTCTGGGATCTCGGCCGGACGCCGGGCGCCTTTTTCGATCGCCTGCTTGTTCACGAACAGCGAGCGGATCATCGCCTCGGACGACGGGTTCATCAGCACCGACGTGAACCAGCGCGCCTCGATCCGCAGCGCGGCGTCGAACGGCGCGAGCGCGCCCTCGTAGATCGCCGCGAGCATCGCCTTGGCCGCCGGGTAGACGCCCTGGGTCTTGCCGTGGGCCATCGCGACGCCGCCCAAGAAGGTCTGAAAGCCCGCCGGGTGGTAGGGGCCGCCGCCGGGCATCTTATAGCCCTTTTGGTCCCAGGGCTTCACGATGTCCTCGGGCTTGGCCTCGAGCACCCAGGCCTTGGCGGCCGAAAGCAGCTCCTCGGGCGGGACGACCGCGTCGATCAGGCCCGCGCTTTTGGCCTTGGCGGGGTCCGAGAGCTTGCCCTCGAGCAGAAAAGGGGCCGCGCCCATCACGCCCATCATCCGGACCAGGCGCGTCGTGCCGCCAGCGCCGGGAAAGATGCCGACCATGATCTCCGGCAGCCCGATCTTGGCCGACGGCTTGTCCGCGGCGAAGCGCCGGTGGCCCGCCAGCATGATCTCGTAGCCGATCCCGAGCGCGGTGCCGGGCGTCGCGACCGCGACCGGCTTGCCGCCTTTGTTGGTCTTCGGATCGGCCCCCATGCGCTCGATTTTCCGCAGCACGCCGTGCAGCCGCATCACGAAGCCGAAGATGGTCTCGGCGGGGTTTCCGCCGGATTTCTCGGCCTCGGCCTTGATCGAGCCGATCACGTTCAGGTCCATGCCGCCGGCGAAATCCGGCTTGGCGGAGGCGATGACGACGCCTTTGACGGCGGCGTCGGCGATCGCCGCGTCGAGATGCGCGTCGAGCTCGCGAACGCCGTCGGCGCTCAGCACGTTCATCGATTTGTCGGCGCCGACGTCCCAGGTGATCACGGCGACGCCGTCTTCGACCGCGTAGTGGAATGCTTGGGTCATGGGGGATCCTCCCGTGTTTTTCGTGACGGAGCGGGGAAACCCCACCCCCCGCCCCTCCCCGCGCGGCGGGGAGGGGGGCGGTAACGGCGCGCGCCGGGCCTCGACGGCGAGCGTTTCGGCAGGCTCAGCGCGCGGCGCGCTTGCGCGGCGGCGACGATGCTCTCGGCGACCGCGTCGGGCGCGCGCGCCGCCTCTTGGCTCCCGAAGCGCAGAACCTGAAACCCGAGGCCGGCGAGGAAAGCGTCGCGCCGGCGATCGCGCGCCGCGTCCGCCGGCGGGTCGGCGTCGAGCGTGACGACCACCGCCGCCTTCAGGCAGGCGAAATCGACCAGGAACGGGCCGATCGGGTGCTGCCGGCGAAAGGCCAGATCATGGCTGAGCCGCAACGGCTGCAGCCGCGTCCACAGCTGCCGCTGCGCCTCGGACGGGGTCGCGCGCAGGCGGCGCGCCCGATTGCGCATCTCGTTCGACGTCGGCATCGCGGTCTCCGGTGTCGCGGAACGTTCAGGGCGGGCGTCCCCCTCCCCGCCCGCGCGGGGAGGGGTCAGGGGTGGGGCGGCGCCTCACACGCGCTCGATAATGGTGGCGGCGCCCATGCCGGAGGCCACGCACAGCGTCGCGAGGCCGGTCTCCTTGTCTTGACGCTCCATCTCGTCGAGCAGCGTGCCCAAAATCATCGCGCCGGTCGCGCCCAGCGGGTGGCCCAGGGCGATCGCGCCGCCGTTGACGTTCACCTTCTCCGGATCCGCGTCGAAGGCTTGCAGGAAGCGCAGCACCACCGAGCTGAACGCCTCGTTCACCTCGATCAGGTCGAGGTCGCCGATCTGCATGCCGGCGGTCTTCAAGACCTTCTCGGTCGAGGGCACCGGACCGATCAGCATGATGGTCGGATCGTTGCCGGTCTTCGCCGTCGCCCGAATCCGCGCCCGCGGCTTCAGACCCAGCCGGTCGCCCATCTCCTTCGAGCCGATCAGCAGCGCCGCGGCGCCGTCGACGATGCCCGACGAGTTGCCCGCGTGATGGACGTGGTTCACCCGCTCGAGATGCGGGTATTTGAGCAGCGCCACCGCGTCGAAGCCGGGCATGGTCTCGCCCATGTCCTTGAACGAGGGCTTCAGAGCGCCGAGCGACTGCATGTCGGTGCCGGGGCGCATATGCTCGTCGACGTTCAGGATCTCGACGCCGTTTTGGTCCTTGACCGGCGTGATCGACTTGGCGAAGCGGCCTTCCTCCCAGGCCCG
>CAZBIG010000012.1:0-3440 GCA_964491865.1 uncultured Neomegalonema sp.
CCGAGGCGGCGCCGGAAGCGGTGGCGCGGCGTCCCCCCCGCGGGCCCGAGACCGGCCCCGAGACCGGCCTTGAGACCAGCCCTGCGCCCAGCGCCGCGAGAGGCTTTCCAACCAGCGCCGCCCGAGCGCGCGAAGGCCGCGTCCGGTCCGCGGCCGGGGGGGCGGCGCCAAGGGAGCCAACGCCAAGGGGTCTAAGGCCAAGGGGTCCAACGCCATGTCGCCTCCGCGATCCGCCCCGCGCGCGCGCCGTCCGCGCGCCCGCCGCGCATTGACGGCGCGCGGCTCGGGCTTCTATCGAACGCGCGGCATTCCACTTCGGAGCATCACATGGCGCAAAGCATCGTTCGCGGCTATCTTGAAATGGTCGAGGCCGCTAACCGAGAGGTGCGGGTGATGGACGTCGAGGAGGCGGCCGCCCTGCGCGGCGGCGACGACACGGTGTTCGTCGATATTCGCGACATCCGCGAACTCGAGCGCTCCGGGCGGATCCCGGGCGCCTTTCACGCGCCGCGCGGCATGCTCGAATTTTGGATCGATCCGGCCAGCCCCTATCACAAGCCGATCTTTTCAGAAGACAAGACCTTCGTGTTCTTTTGCGCCGGGGGCTTGCGGTCGGCGCTGGCGGCGAAAACGGCCCAAGACATGGGACTGAAGCCGGTCGCCCATATCGCCGGCGGTTTCGGCGCTTGGCGCGAGGCCGGCTTGCCGGTCGCTCAGGACCCCGCCGCCCCGGGCGAGGGCGGCTGAGCCGTCAGCGGGCCCCGGCCGGGCAGGCCGCGATCGCCGCGTCGAGCGCGGCGGCCACGGCGCGCTGATGGTCGGCGGTCATTCCCAGCGCTCGGGCCTCGTCGCGCGCCCGTCGAAACAGCCGCGGGATCGGCCGGCGCGCCGCCTGCGAGGCCGCGAGCGCGTCGAGCCGCCGGGCCGCGTAGGCCGCCGATCGGGTATCCTGGAAACGGTCGCCCAGCCGTTTGGCGACGCAGGCGCATTGCGGCCCCGCCGCCGTCTCGGCGTCTCCGGCGGCGTCGAAGAGCAAGTCGCGTTCGACCAGCGTGGCCCGGCAGCTTCGCGCCACCTCGGCCAACGGGGCGGGCAGGGGCGGCGGCGTCCAAGCCGGCGCTTTCGGCGTCAACGCGGCGCCGGCGGGCAGGCCAAGGCTGATCACGCTCCCGAGGAGCAGCAGCGCGATGAAGCCGCCGGCGCACACATCTTCCGAGAGTCGCATCGCGATCCGATCCGTTTTGGGCGTTGCCGTGGCTGGTTGTCCCAATGCGGGGCTCTGCGCCCGACCGGAGCAAAGGCTATGCTAGGGATCTCGCGCCCGCGCGCCGGCGGCTGAGGCGCCTCGCGCGGCCCGAACGCGCCGCGCGCCCGGCTCGACAAAATGCGGGCGGTGGGGCATGCGAGACCGCTCTGATGTCCTGCCGCCGAGGTGCCGATGCCCGCCGCCGCCCAAGCCCGCCCGAAAAAGGTCGTCCTCGCTTATTCCGGCGGGCTCGACACGTCGATTATTCTCCAATGGCTTCAGGTCGAATACGGCTGCGAGGTGGTCACCTTCACCGCGGATCTCGGCCAGGGCGAAGAACTGGGCCCGGCGCGCGACAAGGCCAAACTGCTCGGCATCCCCGACGAACGCATCTTCATCGAGGACGTCCGCGAAGAATTTGTGCGGGATTTCGTCTTCCCGATGTTCCGGGCCAATGCGCTTTATGAAGGGCAGTATCTGCTCGGGACCGCGATCGCGCGCCCATTGATCGCCAAGCGGCTGGTCGAGATCGCGCGGGAAACCGGGGCCGACGCCATCGCCCACGGGGCCACCGGCAAGGGCAACGACCAGGTGCGGTTCGAGCTGTCCGCCTACGCGCTCGAGCCCGACATCCGCGTGATCGCGCCCTGGCGCGAATGGGACCTGACCTCGCGGAGCCGGCTGATCGAATGGGCCGAGGCGCATCAGGTGCCGGTGCCGAAGGACAAGCGCGGCGAGGCCCCGTTCAGCGTTGACGCCAATCTTCTGCACACCTCTTCCGAGGGCAAGGTTCTCGAGGATCCGAGCCAGCCCGCGCCCGACGACGTGTATCAGCGCACCGTGCACCCCGAGAACGCGCCTGATCAGCCTCAGATCGTCGAGATCGGCTTCGAGCGCGGCGATCCGACGACGCTGGACGGCCAGGCCCTGTCGCCCGCCGAGATGCTGACGGCCTTGAACGCGCTCGGTCAGACCCATGGCGTCGGGCGGCTGGACCTGGTCGAGGGCCGCTATGTCGGGATGAAAAGCCGCGGGATCTATGAGACCCCGGGGGGCACGATCCTGTTGGCCGCCCGGCGCGGCGTCGAGAGCCTGACGCTCGACCGCGGGGCGGCTCACTTAAAAGACGAAATCGCGCCCCGCTACGCCGAGCTGATCTATTTCGGCTATTGGTACAGCCCCGAACGCGAGATGCTTCAGGCGCTGATCGACAAAAGCCAGGAATTCGCGACCGGTTCGGTCCGCGTGAAGCTCTACAAGGGCTCGGCGAGCGTGATTGGCCGAGAGAGCCCGTACAGCCTCTATTCCGAGCAGCATGTCACATTCGAGGAGGACGCTGGGGCCTTTGACCAGGCCGACGCCGCGGGCTTTATCAAAATCAACGCGCTGCGCTTGCGCCTGCTGGCCATGCGGGCGAAACGCGCGCGCGGGGCCTGACGCGCAGCGGGCGGGCGGCGTCGTCGAAAGATGAACGACGCGCGCATCGGGGAACGGCGCCGTCCTCTCGAGGCCGCTCAGAAGCGCTCGTATCGGCAGACCCGGCCGACGCCCTCGCGCTCGATCACCAACGCGCCGTCTTCGATCCGCAGGCGCTCTTCGATGCGCCCGCGCGTTCCGTCGATAAAGGGGAACAGGGCCGCGCCGTTTTCGAATTTGCGCGCCGGAAAATATTGGAAAAAGTCGCCGTTCCCGCTGCTTTTCCACTGCTCGATCGTGTCGCCGACGCGCTTGATGCGCAGCACCTCGACACAGGCGTCGCCCGACGCGCGGCGCCAGTCCCCCGGCATCGCGTTCCGAGGATCCGCGGCCTCGGCGCGCAGACGGTCGGCTTTCAGCCGGGCGAGCCGCGCTTGGGGGGCTTGCGGGCAGGCGTCGACGAAGGCGTCGAGATCCGCAGGGTCGTCGCTCGCGCTCACGGCGTCGAACATCTGGCGCGCGTCTTCGGCCGAGCAGCCGCCGGTCGCGGCCGCGCCCCCGGAACGGGGCCGCGCGCCGCAGGTCTCGGCCACTCGCCGCAGACAGGCGAGATAGGCGGCCTGCTCCGTCGCGCAGTCTTCGCCTGCGGCCAAAACGCCCGCGCCGACCCGGCTGAGGCAGCTGCTCGAGACCCGCGTTTCGCAGGCCGGGCGGTCGCAGTCGACTTCCTGGCCCGCCGCTTCCGCCGAGATCAGGGCCGTTAAGATCACGGCCGAGG